>JAMOBD010000033.1 GCA_039908345.1 Magnetospirillum sp. WYHS-4 | reverse complement strand
CGAGGCCGGGGGCCAGGTCGCGGGCCAGGGCGGCCACCGCCGCCGCCGCCCGGTCGAAGTCGTCGAAATCCCGCCCGCCGCGCGCCTGGATGCCGCAGCCGCAGGATTCATCCACCGGCCACCAGAAATCGGTCCATTGCCCGGCGCCCACCTCGACCAGCCGGTAGCTGCCCAGTTCGTTCTCGGCCGCCCAGCCGTCGCCGTCCCGTTTCCAGGTCAGGCCGGCCGCTTCGCGAATTTCGGTCATGGCGCGGTCCTCATTCGACGATGCGCAGCTTGACATAGGAGCCGGGCGCATCCTCCAGCCCTTCGCCGGGATCGCGGGCCGCCACCTGGCCGCGTCCGGCATGTTTCTTCAGCCAGGCATCCCAGTCCGGCCACCAGGAGCCCTCGTGCCGTTCCGCCGCCGCCTGCCAAGCCTGCGGATCGGCGGGCAGGGCATCGCCGGTCCAGTAGCAGTAGCGCCCCTTGGCCGGCGGATTGACCACCCCGGCGATATGGCCGGAAGCGGCGAGCACGAACTTCACCGGCCCCTTGTATATCTGGGTGGCGGCATAGGTCGATTTCCAGGGGGCGATATGGTCCTCGCGGGTGGACAGCAGGTAGACCGGCACCTTGATGCGCCGAAGATCGATGGCCTGGCCGGCCAAGGCGATGCCGCCCGGCTCGATCAGGCGGTTGTTCAGGTACATCTCGCGCAGGTAGAAGCCGTGCATCATGGCCGGCATGCGGGTCGAATCGGCGTTCCAGTAGAGCAGGTCGAAGGGGAGCGGATCGCGGCCCAGCAGGTAGTTGTTGACGACGAAGGACCAGATCAGGTCGTTGTCCCGCATCAGGTTGAAGACGGTGGCCATGTGGGCCCCTTCCAGGTAGCCCTTCTTCTGCATGTGCCTTTCCAGGAGGCCGATCTGTTCCTCGTCGATGAAGACGGACAGTTCGCCCGCCTCGCGGAAGTCGGTCATCGTGGTGAGGAAGGTGGCCGAAGCCACGCGATCCTCCTTGCGGGCCGCCAGCCAGGCGAGCGTGCAAGCGGTCAGCGTGCCGCCGATGCAGTAGCCGACCAGGTTGGCCTTGGCCTCCCCGGTCATGCGGCGGATTTCGTCCAGCGCCGCCACCGGGCCTTCCAGCAGGTAGTCGTCGAAGGTCTTGTGGGCCAGGCGTTCGTCCGGGTTGACCCAGGAAACGACGAAGACCGTGTTGCCCTGGTCCACCGCCCACTTGATGAAGGAATTCCTGGGCTGCAGGTCCAGGACGTAGAACTTGTTGATCCAGGGCGGCACGATCAGCAGCGGCCGACGCCGCGCCTTGGGGGTGGAAGGCGCATATTGGATCAACTGCATCAGGTCGTTCTGGAACACCACCTTGCCCGGCGTAGCGGCGACGTTTTCGCCCAAGACGAAGGCCTTGGCGTCGGTCATCGAGATCTGCAACCGGCCCTGGCCCTTCTCCATATCCTCGACCAGATGGCGGAATCCCTTCAGCAGGTTCTCGCCGCCGCTTTCCAGGGTGGCCTTCAGCACCTTGGGATTGGTGGCGATGAAATTGGAAGGCGCCAGGGCGTCCAGCCACTGGCGGGTATAGAAGTCGACCTTGCGGGCGGTCCGGCCGTCCAGCCCCTCGATGCCCTGCACCGTGCCCTGCATCCAACGCGAGGTCAGCAGGTAGGACTGCTTGACGAAGTCGAAGACCGCCTGTTCCGACCAGGCCTCGTCGGCGAAGCGCTTGTCGGAAGGATCGGGCATTGCCACCGGCGCCGCGGCCTCGCCCTTGAGCCGCTTCGAGGTGGCCTCCCACAGGCGGGCATGGTCCTGCCACAGCCGGGCTTGGGCGGCGGCCAGCCTTTCCGGGTCGGCCATCAGCTTGGAGGCGGCTTCGGCAAAACTGCGCATCACCATGCCTGGATCGGGCACGGCGAAGCCGTCGCCGGAAGCCTGATTCTTCCAGAACATCTCGGCGGCCTTGGCGGCGCGGGCCGAAAGCTCGGCCCAAGCCTTGGCGGCCTTGTCGGAATCGGGAAGGTCGGTCATCAGGTGGTCCGGATGACCTCGGTGATCTGGACGCCCAGGCGGTCCTCGACCACCACGACCTCGCCGCGGGCGACCAGGCGGTTGTTGGCGTGGATCTCGATGGGTTCGCCGATGATGCGTTCCAGTTCCACCACGGCGCCGCGGCCCAGCTTCAGGATCTGCGAGATCGGCATGGAAGCCGTGCCCAGCACGGCGATGATCTCGACCGGGATGTCGTAGACGGCCTCGATGGTATCCATGCCCTCGGGCGCACCGCCGCCACCGCCGCCACCGGAACGGGCCGAAGGCTTGGCCTTGGTCTTCGCCTTGGCCTCTTCCTCTTCCTGCTGCTGCTCCATCAGGGCGGCAGCCATGTCGAAATCGTCGTCTCCTGCCATGGGCCCAGCCTACTCCCGCCGTCCTTCGCCGTCCATATTGGAAACGCCGTGGCGGACAGCTATGGTGGGGCCATGATCGAGATCACCCAGTTCCCCCATCTGCTGGCCGGCCTCAACGTCGCCTCGGCCACCCTGCTGGCTTACGGCTACGCCCGCATCCGCAAGGGCGCCAAGGACGCCCATCGCCAGGCCATGCTGGCGGCAGTGGGCGTGTCCGTGGCCTTCCTGGTGGCCTACCTGTACTACCACGCCAACTCGGGCCTGGCGAAGTTCGGCGGCCAGGGGGCGATCCGGCCGGTCTACTTCACCCTGCTGGCCAGCCACGTGCTGCTGGCCGCCGTGGCCGCCCTGGCCGTGCCCTGGACCCTGTTCCTCGCCTTGACCGGCCGCTTCGAGCGCCACCGGCGCTGGGCCCGTTTCACCCTGCCGCTCTGGCTTTATGTTGCCGTGACCGGCGTCGTCGTCTATGTGATGGCCGTCCACATTTTTCCCCAGGCCCATGTCTGACCAATCCTTATCCGCCGAACCGCCCCTGCGCCTCTGGTCCAAGGTGGAAAGCCTGGCCGAAGGCTGCGCGCCCTGCACCCAGCGCGAACTGTGGGGATGGTGCGCCGCTTCCGTGGCCGCCCTGGCCGTGGCCGGCATCTTCGCCGTGCTGCTGGCCCTGTCGCGCATTCCCGGCATCCAGGACGTCTTTCCCTGGCCGCTGGACTTCTTCAAGAAGGGGCTGGTGATCCACGTCATCTTCTCGTTCGTGGTCTGGTTCCTGGGGGTCTTCGGGGCCCTGCTGCACCTGGCCACCGTGCGTATCACCGGCGGCGAGCCCAAGTTCCGCCAGTTGGGCCGCTTCGCCCTGATGTCCTTGGGCGCCGCCTTCTTCCTTTTGTTCCTGCCGGCCTTCAAGGATCGCGGCGAGCCGATTCTCAACAACTACGTCCCGGTCATCACCGATCCCCTCTATTACGCCGGCCTTGCCGTCTTGGGGGCGGGAATCCTGCTGGAGGCGGTGCGCCTGTTCCTCAACCTGGGCAGCCGCAAGAATCCCCACGGTCCCTTGTCCCTGGGCCTGACCCTGGCGGCGGGCATCTACGCCGTCGCCCTCTTGTGCTTCGCCCTGGCCTACGGCAGGATCGCCGGCGACGCCGTGGACCACACCTTCAACGAAAGCCTGTTCTGGGGCGGCGGGCACGTGCTGCAATTCGTCAACGTGACCCTGCTGGCGGTCGCCTGGTACATGCTGGGCGGCATGGCCTTCGGGGCGCCCTTGGGCAGCGAGCGCTTGCATACCGCGGCCGTGGTCCTGCCCGCCGTTTTCGCGGCGTTGGCGCCGCTGTTCTACCTGGCCTTCGACGGCGCCCGGCAGCCCGAGTTCACCGACCTGCAGTACGCCCTGGCGCCGCCCGCCCTGCTGGCGGCGGGCACCACGGCGATCGGCATCCTGGGCCACCGCGCCGACAAGGGCGGCCTGCCCTGGCGCGATCCGGCCTTCGTCTGCCTGGTGCTGTCCATCGGCGTGTTCGGCCTGGGCGGCCTGCTGGGCCTGTTCGTCGACGGCACCGACACCCGCACGCCGGCCCACTACCACGGGGTGATCGCCGGCATCAACCTGGCCTTCATGGGCTTGTTCTTCCGCCTGTTCCTGCCGCTGCTGGACCGCCAAGTGAAGCGTGGCAAGGCCCTGTTCGCCCAGGTCTGGCTGTTCGGCCTGGGCCAGGGCTTCGCCAGCCTGGGGCTGTTCCTGGCCGGCGGCTACGGCACGCCGCGCAAGATGGCCGGCGCCGAACAGGGTCTCACCCATATCGCCCAGAAGATCGGCATGACCATGAACGGCGTGGGCGCGGCGATCGCGGTGATCGGGGGCGTGATGTTCATCTGGACGGTGAGCGCCGCGCTGCTGCGCCGGCCCCGCCATCCCTCGGACTCCTAAGAAATGGCTCCCCGGCTGGGGCAAAGCGTGTAAGATGACGCGGGGCGGACGGAGGATCGGGTGACCCAAGGAGCTTCGCAGACGACGGAAGGCGCGGCGGTGGATGCGCCTTTGCCGGCTTCGGCTTCGCCGGAGGCGATCGCCGAGCGCGCCCGCCTGTCCGACTACGCCCTTTTGCTCAAGCCGCGTGTCATGTCGCTGGTGGTCTTTTCCGGCCTGACCGGGCTTCTGATGGCGCCAGGCGGCGTCGATCCCCTGACCGGCTTCGTCGCCATCCTGCTGATCGCCATCGGCGCCGGCGCTTCCGGGGCGATCAACATGTGGTACGACCGTGACATCGACGCCCACATGACGCGCACCAAGGATCGTCCCATTCCGGCCGGGCGCATGAAGCCTTCGGCCGCCCTGTGGTTCGGATCGGTGCTGTCGGTGGCGTCGGTGATCGGCATGGCGCTGTTGGTCAACGCGGTGTCCGCGGGGCTGCTGGCGATGACCATCGGGTACTACGTCTTCATCTACACCATGTGGCTGAAGCGCCGCACGCCGCAGAACATCGTCATCGGCGGCGCCTCGGGCGCATTCCCGCCGATGATCGGCTGGGCGGCGGCGACCGGCGAGGTGGGATTCGACTCGTTCATCCTGTTCCTGGTGATCTTTCTCTGGACGCCCCCCCATTTCTGGGCGCTCGCCCTGTTCCGCAGCGGCGACTACGCGGCGGCCGGCGTGCCCATGCTGCCGGTGGTGGCCGGGGTGAAGGAAACCAAGAAGCAGATCCTGATCTACAGCCTGATCCTGGTGCCGGCCACCCTGCTGCCGCTGGCGACCGGCATGTCGGGGCTCATCTATGGCGCGGGCGCCCTGGCGCTGGACGCGCTGTTGCTCAATCGCGTGCGCAAGGTCTGGAACAGTGACGAGGTGGCGGCGGCGCGGGGCTTGTTCCTGTTCTCCATCCTCTACCTGTTCCTGGTGTTCATGCTGATGCTGGCGGACCGGGGCCTGTCGTTGCATGTCGGGCACCTCGTATGAACAACTGGAAGCCCGCTTCCGCCGCCTGAACCTTCTGGGCCAGGCGCGCTCGATCCTGCATTGGGACATGGCGACCATGATGCCCCCCGGCGCCGCGGAAGCGCGGGGCGACCAATTGGCCGAAATGAAGGCGGTCGAACACGCCCTGCTGGTCGATCCGCGCACCGCCGACCTGATCGCCGATGCTTCCGAGGACCCGGCGGCGCTGCAGCCCTGGCAAGCGGCCAACCTGCGCGAGATGCGCCGCGTCTGGAGCCACGCCACGGCACTCAGCGAGGAGATGGTGACCAGCCTGTCCAGGGCGGCATCGGAATGCGAGACCGTCTGGCGCAAGGCGCGGGCCGACGACGACTTCAAGACGGTGCGGCCCTACCTGGAACGCCTGCTGGGCCTGGTGCGCCGCGCCGCCGAGGCCAAGTCGGCATGCTTGGGCGTCGGGCTCTACGACGCCCTGCTGGACGAATACGAGCCGGGTGGCCGTTCGGCCGACATCGATGCCGTCTTCGCCGACCTGGAATCCTTCCTGCCCGGCTTCCTGCCCCGGGTGCTGGAACGCCAGGCGGCGGGGCCGTCGCTCAAGCCCCTGTCCGGCCCTTTCCCCATCCCTAGGCAGCGCGACCTGGGCGTGCGGCTGATGAAGACCCTGGGTTTCGACTTCGACCATGGCCGACTGGACGTCAGCCTGCATCCCTTCTGCGGCGGCACGCCGGACGACGTGCGCATCACCACCCGCTACAACGAGGACGACTTCACCTCCAGCCTGATGGGCGTGCTGCACGAGACCGGCCACGCGCTGTACGAACGCGGCCTGCCGCCCGTCTGGCGCGGCCAGCCGGTGGGGGAGGCGCGCGGCATGGCGGTGCACGAAAGCCAGTCGCTGCTGATGGAAATGCAGGTCTGCCGGTCGCGGCCGTTCCTGGTGTTCGCGGCGCCCTTGCTGCGCGAAGCCTTCGGCGGGCGCGGCCCGGCCTGGGAGGCGGACAATCTCTACCGTCTCTATACGCGGGTGCGGCCCGGCTTCATCCGGGTGGAAGCGGACGAAGTCACCTATCCCGCCCACGTCATCCTGCGCTACCGCCTTGAAAAGGACATGATCGAGGGCCGCATGGAGGTCCGCGACCTGCCCGAGGCCTGGGCCGACGGCATGCGGCGCCTGCTGGGCATCGTCCCGCCGACGGATCGCGAGGGCTGCCTGCAGGATATCCATTGGTACGACGGCGCCTGGGGCTACTTCCCCACCTATACCCTGGGGGCGATGATGGCGGCCCAGTTGTTCGACGCCGCCAAGCGCGCCGATCCGGCCCTGGAAACCGCCATCGCCAAGGGCGACTTCGCCCCCCTGCTGGCCTGGCTGCGCCGGCACGTGCACGGGAAGGGCTCGTCGCTCAGCTCCCAGGGCCTTCTGATGGAGGCGACCGGACGCCCCCTCGACCCGGCTCTCTACAAGGCCCACCTCGAACGCCGCTACTTGGCGGCACCATGACCCATCCCGTCGTCGTCGCCGTCCTGAACCACAAGGGGGGAGTGGGCAAGACCACCACGGCGGTCAACTTGGCTGCCGCCTGGGCGGCCGCCGGCCGGTCGGTGCTGCTGGTGGACATGGACCCGCAAGGCAACGCCGGCGCGGCGCTGGGCATCGACCGGGCCCGCATCGGACGAGGCACCGCGGAGTTGCTGCGCGGCGAAGGGACGCCTGCCGAGCTTGCCGTCGCGACGGCGGTGCCGGGCCTGAAGCTCGTCGGTTCCGCCATGCAGTTGGCGACGGCCGACATCCGGGTTGGAGGCATGGCGCCCGAATTCGCCCTGCGCGAGGCGTTGGCCAAGGTGGAAGGCTTCGACCACGTGGTGGTGGATTGTCCGCCTTCCTTCGGCATCCTCAGCCTGAACGCCCTGGTGGCTGCCGACAAGGTGCTGATCCCCGTGCAGGCGGAAAGCTTCGCCTTGGAGGGGTTGAACCAGGTGCTGTTCTCCATCCGCCGGGTTCAGGACCTGCACCATCCCGATTTGCGCTACGGCGTGGTGCTGACCATGCTGGACCCCAAGGAACGCCTGAGCCAACTGGTCGCCCAGGAGGTGCGCGCCCATCTGGGGCGGCGGGTTCTCGAGACCGCCATCCCGCGCGAGGAGCGCATCTCGGAGGCCGCGTTCCGCGGCATGCCGGTACTGGTCTTCGATCCGGCCTGCGCCGGAGCCTTGGCCTATATGCGCCTGGCGGGCGAGACGCTCTACCGCCTGGAAAACCTGCGCGACGTGCCGGAGACCGACGATTCCGGCCTGGAGCCCTCCATCGAGTCCTTCCTGCGGGCGGCGGCCGGGGTGGCGAACCGCCTGGCAGGCGAGAAACATCGTGAACGTTCCGACGAGGCCCTGGCCCGGCGGGTCCAGGAGTCGGCAGCTTCCCAGGAGGTTCCCGGCGCCTGGGGAGAACCCCTGGCGGAGGAAGACGACAAAGCCCTCCCACTGCTGGAAGCCCCCCGCCCGGCGGTTTTCGGCGCCCGGTCCGCCCTGGCCCTGGTCCTCCTGGCCCTGTTGGCGGTAGGCGGCCTGGCCCTGGCGTTGCTGGAGTGGCCGAGGCCGTGAGGCCCGTCTTCGCGCCAGCGCGAGCGGCGGGTTCAGTCGTCCCGTCCCCCCACCTCGCAGTAGTCGCGGAGCGTCGCCACATTGTCGATTTCGACCGTGTGGCCGCGCGAGGAAACACCCAGCTTCTTCAGCTTGGCGAGCGCCCGTGACAGGCTTTCCGGCTTCATGCCCAGGCGGGCGGCGATCAGGGATTTGTCGTAGGGCAGCTTGAGCGAGACCGGACCTTCTTCCGCTTCGCAGAGGCCCAGCAGGAAGTCGCCAAGGCGCTGGGATGTCGAGCGGGCCTGAAGTTGCTCGATGTGCCGCACCAAGCGGCGCAGGCGCATGGACAAGGCGCCCAGCAACTTGAGACCGAGGTCGGGGTCCTGCCGCAGCTGGTTGAGCAGGGGAGCGGCTGGAATTTCCACCAGACGGGCATTATCGACCACCTCGGCGCTGGCCGGGTAGTCGCTGCCGAAGAAGATGGCGGCCTCGGCGATGGTCTCGCCGGGCTTCATGATGGCGATTACCGTCTGCTCGCCGTCGGGAGTATCACGGAAGACCTTCACCCAGCCTTCCAGCAGCAGGAAGAACCAGTTGGCCGGCTCGCCCCTGAGGAACAGCAGCTTGCCGCGCGGCTGTTCGACAACCCGCGATTCGTGAAGCAGGGCGTCAAGGGTCTCCGCAGGCAGGCCGCCGAACAGTGGATTACGGCGGACGATTTCCAAATCCTTGGCCGACAGCGGCTTGGCAGTCATGATGCCCCCGAAGCTGTTTCGGGGGCATCATAATCCCAGCAGGAATGGAATGGCTATAGGGAGAACGCGTTCTCGATCTTCGCCAGGCGGCTGGTCTTGGCTTCCATGGGCGTCTCGTAGGCCGGCCGGTTGCCGAGATAGAGGATGCCGGTGTTGAAACCGTCGTCCGACATCAGCCGCTTGCCGGCCACCGCCGGGTCCGAGGTCGGCTCGATGGGCGCCGGGCGGACGGCGTCCTTCCAGCCCCGCTGCTCGGGCCGGAAGGTGACGCAGGGACTGAGAATCTGCAGGAACGAGAAGCCGGGATGGCGCACCGCCTCGACGATCAGGCGCGCCACCTCGTTGGGATCGCCCGAAAAGCTGCGGGCGATGAAATTGGCGCCCGCCGACAGGGCCACCGCCAAGGGCTGGAAGGGGCTGACGCCGGTGCCGTAGGGCGTCAGCTTGCTGCCCGACCATTCGGAAGCGGTGGTCGGCGAGGCCTGGCCCTTGGTCATGCCGTAGACCTGATTGTCCATCACGATATAGGTGATGTCGACGTTGCGCCGGCATGCGTGCAGGAAGTGGTTGCCGCCGATGGAAAATCCGTCGCCGTCGCCACCGGTCACCAGTACCGTGAGGTCGGGGCGGGCCAGCTTGAGCCCGGTGGCCAGGGCCAGGGCACGGCCGTGCACGCCGTGGAAGCCGTACACGCTGGTATAGGCGGGAATGCGCGACGAACAGCCGATTCCGGAAATCACCGCCGCCTGTTCGCGCGGCACTTCCAGTTCGGCCAGCGCCTTGGTGACCGACGACAGGACCGAGTAATCGCCGCAACCGGGGCACCAGACCGGCTTGTAGTCCGACTTGTAGTCCTTGGGGCCGAGACGCGGGGCGTCCAACAGGGCATCCATGGAATTACCTCCAACTCGCCAAATGGTCGTAGACTTGATTGGGGCGGATGGGCAGCGGGCCCGGCTGGGCGAAGATCGAAACCTGGCCCGGCAGGTCGTAGAAGGCCCTGAGATAGCGGTAGAACTGCTGGGAATGGCTTTGTTCCACCACCAGGACCTGGGAGACGCCCTCCAGGGCCTTGGCCATCCGTTCGGGCTGGGCCGGCATCAGGAGGCGCAAGGAGACCAAGCGTACCTTCTTGCCCTCGGCGCGCAGGCGGGCCGCCGCCTCGGCGGCGGGACCGGTACTCGACCCCCAGGTCACGACGGCGATCTCGCCTTCGCCTTCCACATGGGCCCAAGCGCCGCCGAAGTCGAACCGGTCCAGCTTGCGCTGGCGCTTGTCCAACTGGGCTTGGTGGTCGCCGGCCTGACTGGAAGGGCGGCCGCTGGGCGCGTGTTCGAGCCCTTCGGCCACGTACTCCCCGCCCCGGATACCCGGCACGGCCATGGGCGACACGCCCGATTCGGTGACCGCATAGCGGCGGTAGTTCTCCACCCCGTCGGGCGGGGTCTCGCGCCGGGCCGCGTATGGCGCGGCGGGCGGCTTGTCGATGATCGCCCGCGATTGGCCCAGGGACTGGTCGGACAGCATGATCACCGGACACTGCAGGGACTCTGCCAGATGGACCGACCACTGGGTGGTGAATAGGCAGTCGCCGATCGAGGTGGCGGCGGTGACGACGTGGGGCGCATCGCCGTGCAGGCCGAAAAGGGCGATATTGAGATCGCTCTGTTCCGATTTCACCGGGATGCCGGTGGACGGGCCGCCGCGCTGCACGTCCACGACCACGATGGGGATTTCCGCCGCCACTGCCAAGCCGATGCTTTCCATCATCAGGGCGAGGCCGGGGCCTGCGGTCGCGGTCAGCGAAGGCACGCCGCCGAATGAGGCGCCGATAATCATATTCACCGATGCCAGTTCGTCCTCCGCCTGGACCAGGGTGCCGTCCACCTTCTCGATATTGGGGGCCAGCCACTCCAGGATCTCGGTGCCGGGCGTGATCGGATAGGCGGCGACGAAGCGCACGCCGCCGCGAAGCGCGCCCAAGCCCACCGCCTCGTTGCCACTGATGTTCCAGCGTTCCTTGAGCGTATCGGCGCCATCGGCCTTCAGGGGGCATTGGGCGTCGAGGGCCAGAGCCGCCTTGCGGCCCGCCTTGATGGCCGCCGTGCTGGCGCGAATGGCTTCCGGCCCCTTCTTTTCCAGGGCCTTCTCGACCACCGACAGCACCCGTTCCTCGGGCAGGCCGACCAAGGTGGCGATGACGCCCAGGGCCACCATGTTGGGGCGACCGCCGGGAACTTCCTTGGCCAGTTCCTGCAGGGGAAGATCGACCTTGCGGGCCGGAGTGCCGGCGATGGCCTCGGGCATGGCGCCGGCGGCCGGATCGCCGATCACCGCACTGTCGCCGTCCAAGGGAATCTCGGCGGCGAAGCGTTCGACGTTCATCCAATCGAAGGCGAACATCAGATCGAAGGTGCCGGGCGGCGCCGTCACCGGTTCCAGCGACAGGCGGATGAAGGCCGCCGCCTCGCCGCCGCGAATCTGCGGGCCCGACGACCGAGCCATCATGCCGTACCAACCGGCCCTGGCGGCCGCGTCCAGCAGCATCTGCCCGGCCGTCATGACGCCCGAACCGCCGCTGCCCGTCAATGCGATGGAAACCGAATCCCTTACCCGCTGCTTACGAGCCATGGGTTACTCCCGCCTTGCTGCATGTGTGCGCCGGACCCCGGTTTACCGGAGCCTTGCGGTCTTTTGACACGGCCGCTCTGTTTATTGCGAATAAATTACCATATCGGTTGCTTTTCGCAAGTGCGAAAGAGAGACCTGCCGCATTGGAATTTGGGGACTGTGAAGAAGGAAAAAAAGGCCGGGGTCTGGGCCCCGGCCTTTCGTCATCGCCTATTCGGCGGCCTTCCGGGACGTCGGCTCGTCGGCCGGGATAGCCAACTCGGCGAGCTTCTGGTAGACGGCGCGGCGGCGCTTGAATTCCTTCTCGGCGCCGGCGATCAGCATGGCGAAGCGTTCCGGATTGGCGCGCTTGACCACGTTGAAGCGGTTTTCCTTGGAGATGTAGTCGTCCAGGGAAATCGTCGGGTCCTTGCTGTCCAGCACCAGGGCCGGCTGGCCGGTTCCCAAGCGTCGGGGATCGTAACGATAGAGCTGCCAGTAGCCGCTTTCCACCGCCAGACGCGATTGCTCGACCGACATCTCCATGGGATAGCCATGCTCGATGCAGGGCGAGTAGGCGATGATGAGGGACGGGCCCTTGTAGGATTCGGCTTCCTCGAAGGCCTTCACCGCCTGGGCGTCCTTGGCGTTCATGGCCACCGAGGCGACATAGACGTTGCCGTAGGCGATGGCCATCAGGCCCAGGTCCTTCTTGGGCAGCGAACGGCCGGCCACGGCGAACTTGGCCGCGGCCCCCATGGCGGTGGCCTTGGACTGCTGGCCGCCGGTGTTGGAATAGACCTCGGTATCCATCACCAGGATGTTGACGTTGTGGCCGGACGCGATGACGTGGTCGAGGCCGCCGTAGCCGATATCGTAGGCCCAGCCGTCGCCGCCTAGGATCCAGACGTTCTTATTGACCAGATAGTCGGCCAGGGTTTCCAGGCGGCGCGCCTCGGCCCCCTTGATTGCGGCCAGCTTGCTGCGCAGTTCCAACACCCGCTTGCGTTGGTTGCGGATGCCTTCCTCGCTGGCTTGGTCGGCATTGACGAGGGCGGCCACCAGTTCGTCGCCCAACTGGCCGGCCAAGCCGGTCAGCAGGATGCGGGCCTGGTCGCCGTGCTTGTCGAGGGCGAGCCGCATGCCGAGGCCGAACTCGGCGTTGTCCTCGAACAGGGAGTTGGCCCAGGACGGGCCGCGGCCCTCGCAATTGGTGGTATAGGGCGTGGTCGGCAGATTGCCGCCGTAGATCGAGGAGCATCCGGTCGCGTTGGCGAACATGGTGCGGTCGCCCTGCAACTGGGTAATCAGCTTGATGTAGGGCGTCTCGCCGCAACCCGAACAGGCTCCCGAAAACTCGATCAGAGGCTGGCCGAACTGGGACATCTTGACGTTGGGCTTCAGCTTGGTGCGGTCGGCATCGGCCAGGTCCATGAAGAATTCGAAATTCTCCCGCTCCTGGTCACGCAACGGGGCTTGCAGCTCCATGCGCAAAGCCAGCCGGTCCGGGTTCTTCTTGTCCTTGCCGGGGCAAACCTTGACGCAGACTTGGCAGCCCGTGCAGTCCTCGGGCGCCACCTGGACCGTGTACTTGACGTTGTCGCCGAATTCCTTGCCCTTGTAGTCCATGGACAGGAACTTGGCGGGGGCTTTGGCCAAATCGGCAGCCGGATAGGCCTTCACGCGGATGGCGGCGTGCGGGCAGACCAGGGCGCACTTGTTGCACTGGATGCAGAGTTCCGATTCCCAGACCGGGATGTCGATGGCCAGATTGCGCTTTTCCCACTTGGTGGTGCCCAAGGGCCAGGTGCCGTCGATGGGGAAGGCGCTGACCGGCAGCAGGTCGCCCTTGCCGGCGATCATCATGGCCTGAACGCGGCGGGTGAATTCCGGTGCCTTGTCGGACACGATGGGCGGCAGATCGCGGTTGGCGGTGGCCTGCTTGGGGACCTTGACCTCGAACAGGTTCTGGATGGTCTGATCGACGGCGGCGTAATTCCGCTCGACCACCTTCTCGCCCTTGGAGCCGTAGCTTTTCTTGATCGCCTTCTTGATCTGGGCGATGGCCTCGTCGCGCGGCAGCACCCCCGAGATGGCGAAGAAGCAGGTCTGCATCACCGTGTTGATGCGCTTGCCCATGCCGGTCTCGCCCGCCACCCGGGTGGCGTCGATGACGTACATCTTGCAGCCCTTCTCGATCAGGGCTTCCTGCATGGAGCGCGGCAGCTTGTCCCAGATGTCGTCGGGGCCGTCCGGGGCGTTCAGCAGAAAGGTGGCGCCCGGCGCCGCATGCTTCAGCATGTCGATGCGGTCGACGAAGCCGAACTGATGGCAGGCCACGAACTCGGCCTTGTCGATCAGATAGGCCGACTGGATGGGATTGGCGCTGAAGCGCAGGTGCGAGATCGTCATCGCGCCCGCCTTCTTGGAATCGTAGACGAAGTAGGCTTGGCCGTAGTTGTCCGTGTTCTCGGCGATGATCTTGACCGAGTTCTTGTTGGCGCCCACCGTGCCGTCCGACCCCAGGCCGTAGAAGACCGAGCGCTTGACGCCCGCGGGCTCGGTGTTGAAGGACGGATCGTAGTCGAGCGACAGCTTGGTGACGTCGTCGACGATGCCGACGGTGAAGTTGGTCTTGGGCTTGTCCTTGGCCAGTTCGTCGAACACGGCCTTGACCATGCCCGGAGTGAATTCCTTGGACGACAGGCCGTAGCGGCCGCCGATGACGCGGGGGTCCTGGGCCGCGGCGCGCTGGCCGGCGGCCTTGGCCTGGGCGAGCGCCGTGACCACGTCGAGATAGAGCGGCTCGCCCAGCGATCCATGCTCCTTGGTGCGGTCCATCACCGCGATGGCGCGGGTGCTGACCGGAAGGGCGCCGATGAAGTGGTCGAGGGAGAAGGGCCGGAACAGGCGGACCTTCAGCACGCCCACCTTCTCGCCGCGAGCGGTGAGGAAATTGACCGCCTCGTGGGCGGTCTCGCCGCCCGAGCCCATGATGACGATCACCCGCTCCGCCTCGGGGTGGCCGACGTATTCATAGAGCTTGTACTGGCGGCCCGTCAGCTTGGCGAAGCGGTCCATGGATTCCTGGACGATTTCGGCGCAACCCGTGTAGTAGGTGTTCCGGGCTTCCTGCATCTGGAAGAAGGTGTCCGGATTCTGGGCGGTGCCGCGCAGGACCGGCTTGTCGGGGGTCAGCGCGCGGGCGCGATGGGCGGCGATCAGGTCCTCGTCCATCATGGCGCGCAGATCGTCGTCGGTCAGCTCCTCGATCTTGGCCACCTCGTGGGAGGTGCGGAATCCGTCGAAGAAGTGCAGCAGGGGAATGCGCGCCTTGAGCGTCGCCGCATGGCCGATGGCGGCCATGTCGTGGGCCTGCTGCACCGAGTTGGAGGCCAGCATGGCGAAGCCGGTCTGGCGGCAGGCCATGACGTCCGAATGATCGCCGAAGATCGACAGGCCGTGGGCCGCGATGGTACGGGCGGAAACATGCATGCAGAAGGACGTCAGTTCGCCGGCGATCTTGTACATGTTCGGGATGAACAGCAGAAGGCCTTGCGAGGCGGTGAAGGTGGTGGTGAGCGCACCGGCCTGGAGGGCGCCATGCACGGCGCCGGCGGCGCCGGCTTCCGACTGCATTTCGACCACTTCGGGAATCACGCCCCAGATGTTCTTCATCCCGGCTGCCGACCGGGCATCGGCGCCCTCGCCCATGGTCGAAGATGGGGTGATCGGGTAGATGGCGATCACCTCGCTGGTCCGGTGGGCGACCGAGGTGACGCCATCGTTGCCGTCGACCGTGATCATTCTCCGTTGCGCCATGCGAGAGCTCCTTCTGACTGGCGTTGTCCTGTCCCCGCCGCTTGGTCGATGCGGCATTTATTGGTTTCCCGTGGATGCGCGAACCGGATTGCTGCGGCGCAGCACGGGTGGGCAGAATATGCGAACCTTGCGTCGGCGGCAAGGCCCGATGAAAAAAAGATATCCCCTAGAATTCCAGGGAGAAATATTGTTGCGCAGCCTCCTGTTGCGGTGCCGCAAGGAAAGGGGTCCCCAGGGGCGTCAAGTGTGCCCTCTCCACCTTTTCCCAGGATCGCGGCCGCCCCCGACTTGGGCCCGATCCGGCTAAGCAGCCGGTTGCTTCCGTGGGCGCCCGAAGTTACTAAGGCATCATCGTCAGCAAGGAGCCTTCCCATGAAGATCAACGGCAAGCCCTTCCGCACCATCTGGCCGGCCGACGACGGCTGGGGGGTGGAGATCATCGACCAGACTCGCCTTCCCCACGAATTCGTGGTGCTGCGTCTGGAGACTCTGGCCGAAACGGCGCACGCCATTTCCGCCATGCTGGTACGCGGTGCCCCCTTGATCGGCGCGACGGCCGCTTACGGCGTGGCGCTCGCCATGCGGGCCGATTCTTCCGACGCCGGCCTCAGAAGCGCCTGCGACCGGCTCTACGAGACCCGTCCGACGGCGGTGAACCTGCGCTGGGCGCTGGACGAGATGAAGGTGGCACTAGCGCCGCTCGCCCCCGCCGACCGCGCCGTCGCCGCCTACCGGCGCGCCGCCGAGATCTGTGACGAGGACGTCGCCATCTGCTCGGCCATCGGCGATCACGGCAAGGTCCTGATCGAGAAGGCCTGGGACCGGAAGGGCAGGAAGGGCCGCGTCAACGTGCTCACCCACTGCAATGCCGGCTGGCTGGCGACCGTGGACTGGGGGACGGCGCTGGCGCCCATCTACAAGGCCCACGACGCCGGCATTCCCATTCACGTCTGGGTGGACGAGACCCGGCCGCGCAACCAGGGCGCCAGCCTGACCGCCTGGGAACTGAATAGCCACGGCGTGCCGCATACGCTGATCGTCGACAACGCGGGCGGCCACCTGATGCAGCATGGCGAGGTCGACCTCTGCATCGTCGGCACCGACCGCACGACCCGCTGCGGCGACGTCTGCAACAAGATCGGCACCTATCTGAAGGCGCTGGCCGCCCACGATAACGGCGTGCCCTTCTATGTCGCCTTGCCCAGCCCGACCCTTGACTGGGGCATCCGCGACGGCGTCCGGGAAGTGCCCATCGAGCAGCGCGACGGCGGCGAGGTGACCCGGCTGTGGGGCCGGACCGACGACGGCAACACGGCGACCGTCACCATCTCGCCCAAAGGCACCCCGGCGGCCAATTTCGCCTTCGACGTGACCCCGGCCCGCCTGGTCACCGCTTTGGTCACCGAACGAGGCGTCTGCCCGGCCACCGAATCCGGCCTATCCGGGCTGTTCCCGGAAAAATCATAGTAACAAAACGGTAATCTCGGTGTCATAATCGCGTCCGGAAGGTCGCCTTGGGGGGCGGGCGCGCGGTTCTTGGTGCTATCCAGGGGGTGACGTTCGATGAAGAAGCTTGCCGTTGGGTTGCAGATCGCGCTGATCGGCGTGATTGCGCTGGTTGGGTTCGTCCTGGTCGGGATCATCTACGGAACCAGCAACGCCAAGCTGGAAAGGGTGCGCCAAGCCCAGCAGACGGCCATGGAGAGCCTGCATCTCGGCGAGACCATCAAATACAACTTCCTCAACGCCAGGCGGAACGAAAAGGACTTCCTGATCCGCCTGGACGAGAAGTACGCCGCGGCCCACGGCAAGACCGGCGATCTGGTGGCGGCATCACTCGACAAGCTGCGCGGCCATCACGACGAAGTCGATGTGCTCAAGTTGGTGGATCAGGTCAAGGCCGGCTACCAAGACTACTCCAA
Source organism: Magnetospirillum sp. WYHS-4 (assembly GCA_039908345.1). Lineage (NCBI taxonomy): Bacteria > Pseudomonadati > Pseudomonadota > Alphaproteobacteria > Rhodospirillales > Rhodospirillaceae > Magnetospirillum > Magnetospirillum sp. WYHS-4. The sequence continues at coordinate 41,940 of JAMOBD010000033.1, read as the reverse complement.
ACAGTTCGGCATCGTCGTGGCGATGTGGAAGGAGGCCGGGCTCGGCGACAAGGACGGCCTGCGCGGCCGGCTGCGCGACTCGGTCCACCAGGTGGAAACCAAGCTGAAGGATGCCCAGGAGGCGAAACTCGCCAACCTGATGCTGATGATGCGTCGGCACGAGAAGGACTTCCTGCTGCGCGAGGACCCCAAGTATATCGCCGACCTGGAACAGCGGCAGGCGGAGTTCGCCAAGGCCCTGGAGGCTTCGGCCCTGGGCGACAAGGCGGGTGTTTCCGGGCTGATGGATTCCTATGTCGCCGACTTCAAGAAGGTGGCGGCCATCGTCCTCGGCATCAAGGAATCGACCAAGAAGCTGAGCGATATCTTCGCCACGGCCGAGCCCTTGCTGGAAAAGCTGATCCGGGACGGGGAGGAAGACTACAACTCCGCCGTTTCGGAAGCCCGCAGCATCACCGACGGGGCGTTCCGTACCATGGTGGGAGCCATGATCGTCGTGGCGGCGGCGGTGGTCGGCTTGGCGCTGCTCATCGGGCGCGGCATCGGCGCTCCCATCGGGCGCATGACCGCGGCCATGGAACTTCTGGCCCAAGGGAATCTGGAGACCGAGGTGCCGGGCCGCGACATGGCCAACGAGATCGGCCAGATGGCCGCTGCGGTCCAGGTTTTCAAGGATAACGCGGTTCATATGCGCCGGATGCAGGCCGACCAGGTGGAAGCCGAACGCCGCGCCGAGGAAGAGAAGAAGGCGGCCATGCACAATCTGGCCGACAGCTTCCAGGACCGCGTGGGGCGAATCGTCGATGCGGTCTCGACGGCCGCCGGGCAGATGCGCTCGGAAGCCCAGTCCCTGTCGGCCAACGCCGAACAGACCAGCCGCCAGTCGGCAGCGGTGGCGGCGGCGGCCGAGGAGGCCTCGGCCAACGTACAGGCGGTGGCCTCGGCGACCGAGGAACTGTCCAGTTCGATCTCCGAGATCAGCCGCCAGGTCACCCAGTCCTCGGAAGTGGCGCGTAGCGCGGTGACCGAGGCGGAAAACACCTACCGGACCGTGCAAGGGCTGGTGGAGGCGGCGAGGAAGATCGGCGAGGTGGTCAACCTGATTACCGATATCGCGGAGCAAACCAACCTGCTGGCACTCAACGCGACCATCGAGGCGGCGCGTGCGGGCGAGATGGGCAAGGGCTTCGCCGTTGTGGCCTCCGAGGTCAAGAATCTGGCTAACCAGACGGCCAAGGCGACGGAAGAAATCGGGGGCCAGATCGGCGCCGTTCAGACTGCCACCCGGGATGCCGCCGAGGCCATCGGCGGCATCGGCCGCACGGTGGCCCGCATCAACGAGGTGGCGTCCGCCATCGCAGCGGCCGTGGAGGAACAGGGCGCCGCCACCCAGGAAATCGCTCGCAACGTCGAACAGGCGGCGGCGGGAACCAACGAGGTCTCGTCCAACATCACGGGCGTCACCCAGGCGGCCGGCGAGACCGGACATGCGGCCACCGAGGTCCTGGGCGGGGCGGATCAACTCGCCACGCAGGCGGGCGACCTTCGCCGACAGGTGGAAGCCTTCGTCAAGGAAGTGCGGGGCGCCTAGAATTTCCGCCCTTGAGGAGCTTGTTGCAGAATCGGCCATTCGCCGCCCCCTCGTCGCCTTCGCCCGCCGTCTGGAGCCCCACTCCACGGCATCCTCGCCCACTGCCGATGGCTCCTCTCCACACCAGCTTGCTGGAGGGCGTCAACAACAAGACCAAGGTCATCGAATACTTCTTCCTCAAGCTCCGTGCAGCTTCCCCCGGAATTCCCGGAGGAACCACGGAAAAGGGCGCGCCCTGCGGACGCGCCCTTCGTTCTTCCCGATAGGCAGGCCTTACTTGGCCTTGGCGGCCGGTACGTCGCCCTGGAAGGTATTCTCGACCAGCGGAGTGGCCTTGGTCATCGGGGCATGGCACTGGGTGCAGAAGTAGCGGGTGCCCAGCAGCTTGTCCTGGACCTTGCCGGAGGCGTCGACGTAGTGCGACTTGCCGGCCGCCGGGGCCTCTTCCTTCTTGGCATTGGCCGGATCGTGGCACTTCATGCAGCCGTTGGCCTTCAGGCTGATGTCGTAGTTGGTCTTGTGGGGGATCATCGGCGGCTGCGTCGAAAACGTGCGGGCATGCTGCTTCTGCTCCAGGTCGAGGCCGTACATCTCGGCCACCGGCGCTTGCGGCGCCGCGTTGTTGAAGGCCGAAACGGTCGGCCCCTCGGCCACGCAGGCCGGCAAAACGGACACCAGGCCGAGGCCCATGACCCCCACCATCAGAGCGATCAACCTTCTCATGGCGAAACCTCCTTGCTGAGAAACGTCGTCCAAAACCCAAACTCTCCTTGACCCGCGGGCAGCTCCACCCGCCCGCCGGCCGTTCCTTACCCCTCAGGCCGCCTTGGGCACCTGAGAGGATGCGTGTTCACCCGGTTTCGCCTCCGACTGGTTGGCGAAACGGGTGGCGAATTCGAACACCGCGGGTGCGCAGACATCGGCGCAGCGCCCGCAGTTGGTGCAATCGGCGGACAGGATCACCGGCCCCAGCCCCCGGTCGGCCCCGCGGAGCGCCGGCGTGATGACATGGGGTTCGGGGCAGACGGCGAAGCAGTCCATGCAGTTGGTGCAGGCGGAACGCTTGGCGGCGCTCACCTTGACCAGCCCGAAGCGATTGACCAGCGCGTAGAAGGCCCCGACGGGGCAAAGATGGCTGCACCAGCCCCGCTTCGAGGCGAAAGTGTCGTAGAGGAATATTCCCAGGATCACCAGCCAGCCCAGGCCGACGCCGAAGGTCAACACGCGCTGGAAGATGGTGATCGGGTTGACCAGTTCCCAGGCCAGCACGCCGGTGGCCGCCGACACGATCAGGGCCATCGCCATCACCCAGTAGCGGGTGCGGCGGGCGAGTTGGATGCCGCCCTTGAGGCCCAGCTTCTGACGCAGCCAATGGGCCGCATCGGTAACGATGTTGACCGGGCAGACCCACGAACAATAGGTGCGCCCGCCGACCAGCAGATAGAACGCCAGCACGATGGCCGCCCCGATGAAGGCGGTCTTGGTCATCACGTGGCCAGCCGCCAGGCTTTGCAGGACCATGAAGGGATCGGTAAGCGGCAGGACGTCCAGGGTCAGGCTGGAAGCCAGGGTGCCCTTGACCGGCCAGAAGACCTCGGCCGGACGGCCGCCCGCCCCTTTGAGCCACAACAGCACCGGCCCGACCATGAACAGGACCAGGATGCCGACCTGGGAAACGCGGCGCAGGATCAGCCAGCGGTAGGCGGCGAAGCGGCCCTTGACCGCCACCGCCTCGGCACCGGGGGTGTAGAGGGTGCCCTTGCTCATCGGCCACCTCCTACCGGTCCGGTCGGCAGGGTGGACAAGGAGGGCGGCGGCACTTCCGGCATGCGGTCGGGCAGGTCGATCAGGCCCTTGACGGCCTCGCCGTGCTTTTCCTTCTCGACCCAGCCGAGCTTGTAGTGGGCCTGGATCTTGCCCTTGGCGATCTTGGCCGGCACGATCCGGATCGCCGATTCCTCCAGGATGCAGGATTTCTCGCACTTGCCGCAGCCGGTGCAATGGTCGGAATGGACGACCGGCAGGAACAGGGCATGCTTGCCGGTGCGTTCATTGGCCGCGCGCGTGATGGTGATCGCCTTGCCCTGCACGGGGCAGACGCGATAGCAGACCTCGCACCGCAGGCCCAGGAAGGCGATGCAGGTTTCCTGGTCGATCAGCACGGCCAGGCCCATGCGGGCTTCCTCGATCTTCTTCAGCGAGCGATCGAGGGCGCCGGTCGGGCAGGCCGGGACGCAGGGGATGTCCTGGCACATCTCGCAGGGCACCTCGCGGGCGACGAAATAGGGTGTCCCCACCGCCACCGCCTCGCCGACCGTGGCCAGCCGAAGGGTGTTGTAGGGACAATCGCGGACGCAGAGTCCGCACCGGGTGCAGGCCGCGAGGAACTTGTCCTCGGGCAGGGCGCCGGGCGGTCTGAGCGCCATGGCGGGTAGGGACTGGGCCTGCTTGGCGAACAGGCCCAATCCGACGCCGAAGACCCCGACGCCGCAGGCAGCCTTGGCCGAATCGGCCAGGAACTGCCTGCGGTTGACGGAGTCGCCGCGTTCGGGGCGAGTGGTCTTCACGGGTGGTTGCTCCTTCTCAACTCTCACCACTCCCAGTGCCTTCCATCATTCCCCCGAACGCCTCGGACCCTTGCAGGCCCTAGGCCTTCACCACCTTGCAGCCGCACTTCTTGAAATCGGTCTCGAAGGACAGCGGGTCGGTGGCATCCAAGGTCAGCTTGTTGCACAGCTGGCTCTCGTCGAACCAGGGGAAGTACACCAAGCCCTTGGGCGGCTTGTTGCGGCCGGAAGTCTCGACGCGAGTCTCGACTTCACCGCGACGGGTCGCGATCTTGACCTTGTCGCCGCGCTTCAGGCCACGGCTGGTGGCGTCGTCCGGATGCATGAACAGGATCGCATTCGGGAACGCCCGGTGCAGTTCGGGCACGCGGCGGGTCATCGAGCCGGAGTGCCAGTGCTCCAGGACGCGGCCAGTGCAGAGCCACAGGTCGTAGTCCTTGTCCGGAGCTTCCGCGGCGGGCTCGAACGGGGCGAAGATGATCTTCGCCTTGTTGTCCGGGTTGCCGTAGAACTTCCAGCCCTCGCCGGCCTTGACGAAGGGATCGTACCCTTCGCGGTAGCGCCACAGGGTCTCCTTGTTGTCGACCACGGGCCAGCGCAGCCCACGGGCGTTGTGGTAGACCTCGAATTCGGCCATCTGGTGGCCTTCCTTCGGGTTTTCCTGGTGGAAGCGGCGATACTCCTCGAACAGGCCCTTGTGGACGTAGAAGCCGAAGGCCTTGGACTCGGAGTTGTTGTGGCCCTTCTGGATCTGGTCCAGGCCGAACTTGTTGACCTGGCCGTTGGCGTAAAGCACGTCGAACAGGGTGGTTTCGGGCTTGTAGCCGCTTTCCGCGATCACGGCCTTCGGCCAAACGTCCTTGAGCTGGAAGCGCTTGGAGAATTCCATGATCTGCCACAGGTCCGACTTGGCCTCGCCGGGAGCGTCCACCTGCTGGCGCCAGAACTGGGTCCGGCGTTCGGCGTTGCCGTAGGCACCTTCCTTTTCCATCCACATGGCCGCCGGCAGGATCAGGTCCGCCGAGGTCGCGGTGACGGTCGGGTAGGCATCGGTCACCACCACGAACGCGGCCGGGTTCCGGTAGCCCGGATAGCCTTCCTCGTTCATGTTGGGCGCTGCCTGCATGTTGTTCACGCACTGCACCCAGTAGGCGTTCAGCTTGCCGTCCTTCAGCATGCGGTGCTGCAGGACCGCGTGGTAACCCGGCTTGGCCGGGATGACCTTGGCCGGAACCTTCCAGATCTTGCCGGCGAACTCGCGGTGCTTCTCGTTCATCACCACCATGTCGGACGGCAGGCGATGGGTGAAGCAGCCGACCTCGCGGGCGGTGCCGCAGGCCGAGGGCTGGCCGGTCAGCGAGAAGGGGCTGTTGCCCGGTTCGCCGATCTTGCCCATCAGCAGGTGCACGTTATAGAGCAACCCGTTCACCCAGACGCCGCGGGTGTGCTGGTTGAAGCCCATGGTCCAGAAGGAAGTGACCTTCTTCTTCGGGTCCGCATAGACCTTGGCCAGACGCTCCAGCTTGTCCTTGGGCACGCCCGACATCTGGGAAGCCTTGTCCAGCGTGTACTCGCTGACCAGCTTGGCGTATTCGTCGAAGCCGATCTTTTCCAGATCGCCCTTGCCGGCATTCTTGGCCGCCTTCTGCAGCGGATGCTCGGGACGCAGGCCGTAGCCGATGTCGGTCGCCGTCTTGGTGAAGGCGACGTGCTTTTCGACGAACGACTTGTTATAGGCTTTGTTCTGGATGATGTAGTTGGCGATGTAGTTCAGGATGACCAGATCGGTCTGCGGCACGAAGATCATGCCGTTGTCCGCCAACTCGAAGGAGCGGTGCTCGAAAGTCGAGAGCACGTGCACTTCGGTGTTGGGCTTGGTCAGGCGGGTGTTGGTGATGCGCGACCACAAGATGGGGTGCATCTCCGCCATGTTGGAGCCCCAGAGCACGAAAGCGTCCGCGTGCTCGCAGTCGTCATAGCAGCCCATCGGCTCGTCCATGCCGAAAGCGCGCATGAAGGCGACCACGGCCGACGCCATGCAATGGCGGGCATTGGGGTCGATGTTGTTGGAACGCAGACCGGCCTTCATGAACTTGACGGCCGCATAGCCTTCCCAGATGGTCCACTGGCCCGAGCCGAACATGCCGACCTTGGTGTTGGCCTCGTCCTCGGGGTTGATGGCCGCCTTCCACTTCTCGGCCATGATGTCGAAGGCCTTGTCCCAGGAAATCGGGGAGAAGTCGCTGGAATTCTTGTCGAACACGCCGCCCTTGCCGCGCAGCAACGGCGTGGTCAGGCGGTCCTTGCCGTACTGGATCTTGGACAGGAAGTAGCCCTTGATGCAGTTCAGCCCCTTGTTGACCGGCGCGTCGGGGTCGCCCTGGGTGGCCACCACCTTGCCGTCCTTCGTGCCGACCAGCACGCCGCAGCCCGTGCCGCAATAGCGGCAAACGCCCTTGTCCCAGCGGATGCCGTCCTCGGCAGCCTGGGCTTCGAGACTTACCCCCGCGACGGAAGCCGCGGCCAAGGCCGCGTTCGTCTTGATGAAGTCACGCCTGGATAACGTCATGTGCCTCCTCCTTTCCAGCAGCGTTCGAAAAATGGTGGTCGGACGAGTTCCGATTCTCGTCCTCGAAGTAGGTGTAGACCAGAGCCGCCGCCTGGACGCCGTCCAGTTTGTGCAGTTCGGTCAGCTTGTCGGTCGCCGACTGCGTGTCGGGGTCGTCAAGAGTGACGACTATCTTTCCTTCGGGCGAGACGGCATGGATATCGGTGCCGGCGATAGCCAGCACCTGCTTCCGGACCCGCTCGACGTCTTCGGGTTTCGCGTGAAGTACCAGACTGGAAATGCTCATGGCCTTGGTCCCGGTCCTCCCGTCAATGGATGGTGATGGCCTGAACCGGACAGGGCGCCACGCAGGCGCCGCAGCCGGTACAGAGGGCTTGGTCGACCACCGGCAGCGCGCGGCCGCCGGTCGCCGGTCGGAAACGGATGGCGCGCGGCCCGCAGGGGTCGCCGCACAGGCGGCAGGCCACGCCGGCCAGCGAGATGCAGGAAGCGCCCACCTCGGCATGCCGCGCCCAGGGAGCACGCCGGAGAGGTTCCTCGCCGGTCTCGAACGCCGACAGGGCCCCGGTCGGACAGGCTTCGACGCAGGCACCGCAGAAGGTGCAGTGGCGGGTGGCGAAGGTGATCTGGGGAAGGCCGCCGGCCCCGGCGACCAGAATCTTCTCGGGACAGGCGCCACGGCAGCGGGTGCAGCCGTCGCAGGCCTCGACGAACAAGTCCTCCGCCAGGGCCCAGGGGGGCCGCATGGGCGGGCGTTCCTGACGGAATCGTCCTCGCAGCAAGGCCAATCGGCTGACCGCCTCGGGCATCTGCCCGCCTCCTCCCGCAACCTCGAACGCCAAGGCTGCCCAGTCGTTTCCCCTCGTCGCCGACCCGGCTGCCATGCCCCCTTAAAACACGGCGCGGACCTGTTAATTGGCAAAAGACGATAGGCGGACCCAGCACTTGAGTCAACACGAATAAAACCAAAGTATGAAAACCATTGATGTCGAACGATAGCTTACGGAATCCGGACCTGTTTCGCGGCCTTGGCTGGCACCAAAGTACCAGAACTGCGGTGGTTGGGCCGGGACGGCGGTTGCGCTATCCTGCGGCGGCGAAACGGAGGGAAAGCCATGACCGACGCCGCCAACACCCGTTCCACCGCCTGGATGACCCGGCGCTACGTTCTGGCGCTCACGGTGATCGCCGTACTGGCGTCCCTCGCCTACGGATCCTTCGAAATGGTGATCGCCGAAGAAGCCACCTCGGGCGCGGTGGTCAACATCTCGGGCCGCCAGCGCATGCTCTCCCAGCGTACCGCCTTCTTCGTACGCACCATGCTGGATGCCGAGGACGCGGCGGAATACGGCCTGGCCGCGGCCAAGCTGCGCCAGGCGGCCAATCTCCTGGAACTATCCCACAAGGGCCTGATCGAGGGCAGCGACGTCCTGGGTCTGCCGTCGGGCATGAGCGAGACGGTGCGCGCCATGTATTTCGAGGGCCCGGAGTCCCTGGACGGCATGATGCGCGATTACATCGCCGCGCTGCGGGCCATCCAGAAGGCGCCGCGGGAAGCCCTGCATTCCAATTGGCCCGAGGTCCGCCACGTCCTGGCCGTCGCGCCGGGACCTCTGCTCGATGCCCTCGACATGATGGTTTGGCAGTACCAACGCGAGGGCGAGGAGACCGTGCTCCGGCTGCGCCGCCTCGAAGCCACGGTGCTGGGCCTTACCCTGCTCGCCCTGACCCTGGAAGTCCTGTTGATCTTCCGGCCCATGGTTGGCCATGTCCGCGACCAGATCGCCCATATCTCGGAGATATCCGACGAACTGCGCGCCGCCCGCGACACCCTGGAGGAACAGGTGCGCCAACGCACTTCGGAACTGCACGAGGCCAAGGAAGCGGCCGAGCGGGCCAACCATGCGAAGAGCCGCTTCCTGGCCGCGGCCAGCCACGATCTGCTGCAACCCCTGGAGGCCATCGGCATGTTCACCGGCATGCTGGAGCGCCAGGTCGAGGGCGAGCGGCCCAAGGGAATCTTCCGCGACCTGAAAGTGGCGCAACGTTCCATGCGCCGCCTGCTCGATTCGCTACTGGAGATTTCCAAGCTGGAGGCCGGGGTGGTGGTGGCCAGGCCGCGGCCCATGGCGCTTGAGCCCCTGCTCGCCCAGATGGGCGGCGAGTTCCTGCCTCAGGCTCTTCATCGTGGCCTCACGCTCCGGGTGGTGACCAGCGGCGCGACCGTGCTTTCCGATCCGGCGATGCTGGAACGCATCCTGCGCAACCTGATGTCCAACGCCATCCGCTATACCCGCCAGGGCGGCATCCTGCTGGGCTGTCGGCGAGAGGGCGGGCGGCTGCGCATCGAGGTCCACGACACCGGACCTGGCATCGCCGAAGCCGACCGGCGCCGCATCTTCGAGGAATTCTCCCAGTTGGACGATCCCCATCGCGACCGGAGCGAGGGCATCGGCCTCGGGCTGGCGATCTGCGACCGTCTGGCGCGCCTGCTCGACCATCCGTTGGGAATGCGCTCGCGAATGGGGCGGGGCTCGGTCTTCTCGGTCGCCCTGCCGGTGGTCGAGGAAACGTGAGCGGAGGACCGCTTGGACGGCGGCGGAAGTCCGTGGTAGGTTCCCGCGACCCGAAAGAACACAACAAGCGACGGACGACCGAAGATGCGAACCATGGAACTGGTCTGCCCCGCCGGAACGCCCGCGTCCCTGCGCGCCGCGGTGGACGCCGGGGCGGATGCCGTCTATCTGGGCTTTCGCGACGAAACGAACGCCCGCAACTTTCCCGGTCTCAACTTCAGCCGCGACGAACTGCGCGAGGGCCTTGCCTATGCCCACGACCGCGACGTCAAGGTCTTCGTCGCGATCAACACCTTCCCCAGGGCCGGCCACCCCGGTCCCTGGCACCGGGCGGTGGACGACGCCCACGAACTGGGAGTGGACGCGGTAATCCTGGCCGATATCGGCGTCGCGGCCCATGCCGCCAAGGAACATCCCGACCTGCGTCGGCACCTGTCCGTCCAGGCCTCGGCCTCCAATCCGGAGGCCATCCGTTTCTATGCCGAGGAATTCGGCATCAAGCGGGTGGTTCTGCCCCGCGTGCTCACGGTGGCGGAAATCGCCGCGCTCAACAAGAAGATCGCGGTGGAGACCGAGGTCTTCGTGTTCGGCGGGCTTTGCGTGATGGCCGAAGGACGCTGCTCGCTGTCTTCCTACGTCACCGGCATCTCGCCCAACAAGGAAGGCGTCTGCTCGCCGGCCAGCCACGTGCGCTACGAGGAAGTGGGCGACAAGTTGGTCACCCGCCTGGGCGGCTGCACGGTCAACGAGTTCTCCGGCGGCGAGCCCGCCGGTTACCCGACGCTGTGCAAGGGCCGTTTCGTGGCCCGGGGCAAGGCGCAGTACCTGTTCGAGGAACCGACCTCGCTCAGCGTGCTTGGCCTGCTGCCCGATTTGGCGGCGGCCGGCGTGACGGCGCTGAAGATCGAAGGCCGCCAGCGGGGGCGCGCCTACGTGGCCCAGGTGGTGGCCGCCTTCCGCAGGGCGCTGGACGCCGTGGGCCGCGGCGAGCCGGTGGCCACCGACGAACTGGTGGCGGTCACCGAGGGCCAGCGCGAAACGACCGGAGTCTACAAGAAGGATTGGCGGTAATTCCATGGCGAAGCTGACGCTGGGCCCGGTGCTCTTCAACTGGGCGCCCGAGAAATGGCGCGACTTTTATTTCCAGGTGGCCGACGAGGCGCCGGTGGACACGGTCTATGTAGGCGAGGTCGTCTGTTCCAAGCGTACCCCGTTCTTCGAGCCGGTAATTCCGGACGTGGTCGAGCGCTTGGAACGGGCCGGCAAGGAGGTCGTCTTTTCTACCCTGGCCTTGGTCATGACCGAGCGGGAGATGGAAGGGGTGCGCGGCCTGGCGGACCCCGAATCCGGCCTGCTCGTCGAGGCCAACGACGTGTCGGCAGCCGCCTTGCTCAAGGACCGGCCCCACATCGTCGGGCCCTACGTCAACGTCTACAACGAAGGAACCCTGGCCTACCTGGCGGACCACGGCGCGGTGCGCGTTTGCCTGCCGCCCGAACTGCCCCGCGAGTCCATCGCCGAACTGGCCAAGACCGGCCGGCCGGACCTGGAGGTCATCGTCTTCGGCCGCCTGCCGCTGGCCATTTCCGCTCGCTGCTACCACGCCCGGGCACGCGGGCTATCCAAGGACAATTGCCAGTACGCCTGCGGCGACGACGCCGACGGCATGGCGCTCGACACCCTGGCGGGCGAGCCCTTCGTCGCGGTCAACGGCACCCAGACCTTGTCGTTTTCCTGTTGCAATCTGTCGGCGGAACTGGCCGAACTGCAGGCCCTGGGCGTGGGGTGGTTCCGCCTGTCGCCCCAGGATGCCGACATGGCCAGGGTGGCCCACGTCTTCCGTGACCTGCTGGCCGGCAAGGAGGACGCGGGGGGCGCCGACGAACGTCTTGCCGGCTTGGTGCCGGGCATGCCCTTCGCCAACGGTTTCTATCACGGGATCGAAGGCTTGGCCTTCGCCGGCCTGGAGGAAGAGACGACCGAATAGAACCTACTTCTTCTTGGCGTGGTGGTGGGCGGTATGAATGCCCATGGCACTGGCGGCGTGGACGATCAGGTCGGCCACGTGACCGAAATCCTCGAAGTGGTCGGTGTTGATCGCCAAGTCGTAGTTGGTAAGATCGTTGGCTCGCCGCTTGAAGACCTTCCAGGTGAACTCGCCGCGCGCCTTGTTGCTTTCGCGCACCTTGCGCCGCGCCTCGTCCAGGTCCCAGCCGCACTGCAGGGCAAGGCGCTTGGCGCTGGCGTCGACGGAACCGGTGATGCGCACCCTGAGCACCTTGCGGCCGGCCAAGATGATGTTGCCGCCCCGCCCCATGATGACGCCGCCGGCCTGATAGAGGCCGCGCACGGTGGTGACCAGGCGGTGCAGATAGTCGTCGCGGGTCACGTTGGCACCGAACAGCAGCGAGTAAAGCCAGGCGTCGCCGGCCTGGGACAGGCGCTCGTGCAGCTTGTTGAGCAGGCTTTCGTGGACCTTGGCCTCCTTGGCCACCTTGTCCAAAACCTCGCGGCTATAGCAGGGCAGATCCATCCGCTCCGCCACCATGCGCCCGATCTCGTCGCCGCCGGCGCCCATGGTGCGGGAAATGGTGATGACCGGCAGCCTGGAGCGGTCCCCGTCCTTATCGGGTACGACCTCGCTGACCTGGGTGAGGGCGCGGATGACTGCCTGTTCGTCGACCATGGCCGGGGTCCCTTGTCCGAAAATTGACCCCCGGATATTGCACCAGCGAAACTCCGACCGCAACAGGGTGCAAGGGCAGGGCTAATACTCAAAGGGTTCTAAAGTGATTTGAAGGCTCCTTTGGGCGGGAAAATGTGATTCCTGGAAGGGCGTCACAACATAGGGGGCGGCCTTGGCCGAGACGGCACAATCGATTGCGTTTCTGGATCACTTTTCCGGAATTTCCGATCCCCGGGAGGCGAAGAAGGTGCTCTATCCGCTGGACGAGATCATGCTCCTGGTCCTGTGCGGGGAACTGGCCGGGGCGGAAGGGTTCGCCGACATCGCCCTGTGGGGCGGGGTGCATCTCGATTTCCTGCGCCGCTTCCGGCCGTTCAGGGACGGCATCCCCAGCCACGATGCGCTGAACGACCTGTTCAATGCGCTCGACCACCAGGCCTTCCGGGACTGCTTCGTGGCCTGGGCCGGGAGCCTGCGCGGGTCCGTCCCCGAACTGGCCGGCGCCGGCGGTCCCGAGGTGGTCGCCATCGACGGCAAGACCTCGCGGCGCAGCGGCGACGCCGCCAAGGGCCGCGCCGCCCTGCACCTGGTTTCCGCCTGGGCCTCGGCGCGGCGCCTGGTGCTCGGCCAGGAGGCCATCGACGACAAGGAGAACGAGATCGTCGCCATCCCCAGGCTGCTCGGACTGCTGGAACTGAAAGAGGTGCTGGTGACCATCGACGCCATGGGCTGGCCAGGAGAAGGGCATCAATGTTTCCGAAAAGGTGGTGGACGACAAGGTCGTGGGCCGCTCTTGCGTCCCGGCTGCCGTTGGCATATTCTGCCAGGAGCGATTTCAAGGTGGAGTTTTGGCCATGCCGACCCGGAACGTCGTCCTTACCGACCATCAGGCCGAATTGGTAGAACGGCTGGTGGCGTCCGGCCGCTACCAGAATGCCAGCGAGGTGCTGCGCGAGGGCCTGCGGATGATCGAACGCCGCGACGCCGACGACCAGGCGCGCCGGGAGGCGCTGCGCGCTGCCGTCCAGGTCGGCATCGACGATATCGAGGCCGGACGGTACCGGGACTTCGAGTCTTCTGGAGAGCTTCGTCGCTACCTCAAAGGCATCTCGGATGCCGCGATCAAGAAGGGCCTTGCCAAGCGCGTGGGCACGCGGTGAGCGGACAGCGGGATTTTTGGCTGGTACGTCTTGCTTCCGCCGTGGAAGCGGACCTCGATCAGATTTTGCAATGGACGGCGGAACACTTTGGCGAAGAGCAGGCGGACAGTTACGCGGAGACGCTGATGGCCGCCGTCGATGCCTTGAAGGCAGGGCCGACAACGGCGGGCGTCAAGGCGAGGAGTGATCTGCCGGAAGGCATTCTCACCCTTTATGCCGCCCGCCTGGGACGCAAGGCGCGGCACGTCATTCTCTTCCGGGCGGAACGGGAGCGCGGCAGGAAGACGATCCAGGTCCTGCGCATCCTGCATGATGCCATGGACTTTCCCCGCCATCTGGCGGACGAGGAGGCCGACCACTGATCCTCACCGATAGGCTCCCGCCGCCGGGTTGAGGCCGTAGCGGCGCTCCAGGGTGGGGGCGAGGTCTTCGCCGCGACCGATCTTGCGGCTCATCAGCATTTCCATTTGCTCGACGAACACGGCGATCATCACCTCACCCGAGGGGCCGCGCCGGGTTTCGGTGCGGGTCTGGGTGTTGGGGACCGTATTGGTGACGGTGGGCTGGACCACCACCGTGACGCCGGAGGATGACGGAACGCCGGCCCGATTGAGGCGATGGCGGGGATCGTCACGCCTCAAGACCGCCGGCAGGTCCTGGGCCGCCTTGATGGCCCGGATGAAGGTGTCACCCGACACCGAGCGGAAGGTCGCCAGGACCGAAGAGGCATCCATCACCCCCTCGGCGGTGGCCATGGTGCTGGCCTCCATGGCGTCGGCCAGATCGTTCAGTTCGCCCAGCAGGGCCTTGAGCCAGAAGCCCATGGCCCGCGCATCCGTGGGCACGCCCACCTCGGCGTCGACGCTGACCGCGCCGGGGACCGGCGGGGCGGGATCGCGGGTCACGGTTGGCGATGCCGCGAAGGCAACCGGGGCCAGCCGCAACACGGTGAAAGACCATGTCCGCGCCCTCGCCGAGAACGGACACCTGAAGCGCCACGGAGCCGGGCGGGGCACCTGGTATTCTGTCAAATAGAACGCCGCTCGCGAACGGGTGGCAGAGGGCTCAGCCGTGTCGAATGGTGGCGTCCATCATGGATCTGTCGTCAGAAGCGGGTGGGCGAGAAGACGCTCGACATATGGAGCTCCCTTGTCGTCTTCGTCTTCGAGCCCCCGCCAACGATCAGGCCTCAGGCCGTGGCGCAGGAAACGTGCGAGTTCGGCGCGGAATGCGGCGAGGAAGGCGTTTCGGCTGAGGACGGCCTCCAGGCGCAACAGGGACTGCTGCGCCGTCTCCATCTCGCGGAGACCCAGCCCCAAGGCCGCCGCCAGCCCGCCCAGCGCCGCCCCGGCCGCCAGGCCGGCGGGACCGAGGCGCAGCATGGCGAAGCCCACGCCCCCCAGGTGGTCGGCGAAGCCCTCCAGATGCACCCTGGCGGCCGAGGTGACCTCGTTGATGGCCAGCAGGCCCTTGGAGGCGGGCTTGGATGCCTGCTCGATCCTGGACAGGGCCTTGGAGCCGTCCTCGCCCAGCTGCATCAGGGGGCGGCGCACCACCTCGCCGTCCTTGACGGCCAGGCGGATGGCGAGAGTCCTGTCGCTCATGGTTCCTCGCGAGGTTAAGCCATTCCGTTGCGTGGCGGGAGGGTTGGGGGTATCATGAAATCAGCAGCGAATTAGCATGGAGGCAGGTGGCCATGGTCCGACTCGACGACATCCACTCGCTGACCGAGTTCCAGCGCAATACCCGCGAACATATCGAACGCCTCAAGAAGACGGGCCGTCCCGAGGTTCTCACCGTCAACGGCCAGGCCGAACTGGTCGTCCAGGATGCCCGGTCCTATCAGAGGCTTCTCGATCGTGCCGAGAAGGCGGAACAAGCGGCAAGGCTCGGTCGCAGTATCGCCGATTATCGTGCCGGCCGGTTCCGCGACGCCGAGGATGTCCTTGGCGATCTTGAAGCCCGGCACCTCGGGCGGCCCAAGGCGCAATCCACCGGCAGGCGTCGCGCTGGATGAACTACAGGGTTGTCGTCACTCCCGGTGCGGAAGAAGACCTGGACGATCTGTTCCGATACATCGCCCTCGACAACCTTGCCGCCGCCCACAAATTCGTGGAGGGCCTGCGCAGGCGCCTGAAAACCCTGGCGTCGATGCCGAAACGTTGTCCCCGGGCGCCCGAGGATGGGCTGGACGGGCTGGAGATCCTGCATCTCGTGTACGGCCAGTACCGGATCCACATCGCTGGTATACGGCTGCTCACTTGCTCCCCGTCCGACACGCCGAAAGGCCTCGGGCGGGGTTATTTGTTCGAGGGGCAGGAAGAACCCGCTTGCGGCCCGGCGAAACGCACCTGTATAATGGGCATATCGCCAAGGAGGTGATTCATGCCCAGTCCGTCCGCCATCATCGACGTCGTCGGCGGCCCCAATGTTGTCGGGGCCATGGTCAGCAGCCAGTTCGACCTGATCCGGATGGTCCGGGCGGGCCTGCCGGTCACGACCATCCATGCGCTGGTGCAGTCCGGCCGCCTGAGCCGTTCCGAGACCGACCGGGTCGTGCTGCCCCGCAAGACCCTGGCGCATCGGGAGCGTATCGGGACTCTGACGGCCGACCAATCCGACCGCCTGCTCAGGGTCGCCCGCGTGCTGGCGGCGGCCGAGGAGGTGTTCGGCGACCAGGATACGGCCCATGCCTGGCTGCGGCGGGCGACCACCGCGCTGCGAGGCGAGGTGCCGCTGGACCTGCTGGACACCGAGGAAGGTGCCCGCGAGGTTGAGATCCTGCTCGGCCGCATCGCCCACGGGATCGCCGCCTGATGCCGGTGTGGCGACTGGCCCGCGAAGCCCACGCGGCGCTGGATGGCGAAGGCGCCCGCATCTTCGGCGGACGCTGGAACTCCCCCGGCCGGCCGATGATCTACACCGCCTCGTCGGCGGCCCTGGCCGTCCTGGAGGTGCGGGTCCATCTCGACCTGCCGCTCGACATGGCGCCCCGCGACTTCCAGCTGATGTCCACGGAACTCGGCGACATGGGAATCGAGGACCTTCCGACGGGAGGCGCGGACGATCCCCTTTCCTTTGGCGACCGCTGGCTCCGGGAGGGGCGGTCCCCGGCGATTCGGGTTCCCTCCTTCATCGTGCCGGAGGAATGGAACCTGCTCGTCAATCCCCTGCATCCCGCGGCCCGGGGCATCAAGGTCGTCTCACGGCGACCGTTTCGCTTCGATCCGCGACTGTTTTAAGAAATGCGGGTTGCTTCCCTTCCTTGACTGGCTACCCCAGCTTCTTCGCCAGATCGGCCGCCTTCAGGTGGGTGTAGCGGCGGAGCATGGTCAGGGTCTTGTGGCCGGTGACGGCCGCGACTTCCATGGTATCCAGGCCCTTCTCGAAGAGGCGGCTGGTGGCCTCGTGACGCAGGTCGTGGAAACGGAGGTCCTCGATGTCGGCGCGGGTGGTGGCCGCGCGCCAGGCCCGCTTCACCGCTTCGTCGGTGATGGGAAAAACCCGCCCATCGATGGACCTGGGAAGTTTCCGCAGGGTCACGATGGCACGGGAGGACAGGGGCACCTCGCGACGGGTGCCGTTCTTGGTCATGGGAAGGGCCGCCACGCGGCTTCCGAAATCGACATTCTCCCATTGGAGCCCAACGATCTCCCCCAGGCGCATCCCGGTTTCCATCGCCAAGACCACGATGGGCGCCAGCCAGGTCGAGCGCGAGGCGCGGCAGGCCTCCAGCAGTCTGTCCTGTTCGCCCTTCTTGAGCCGCTGTTGTGGACGGGGTTGCGGAGCCCCTCCATGCCCCACTCGACGGCGGCGACGTTGAACAGGTGCCCCAGCAGGGCCAGATCGTTTCGCACCTTGGAGGCGGAATAGCCGGCCTCCAGCTGCTGGTCCCGCCACGCGGCCAGATCGGAGGAGCGGATGCCGGCGAGAGATCGCAGGGCCAGCTTGTCGCGGCGCCAGATGGCGAGGCGGTATTTCTCCTGCTTGGCGCCTTTCTTCCTGGGGGTCACTTCGCGTTCGTAACGATCCAGGGCATCCGCCAGGGTCGTGCTCTCGGCCTCCGCCATGCTGACGAAGACGCCTCGGTCCATCTTGCTTTCGACGTCGCGCGCCCAGGCCTCGGCTTCGGCCCGGCTGGGGAAGGTTTTCCATTCGTGGGGATAGTCCCGGCGGCGGACCATGGCCCCCATGGCACACCCCGCTCCCGACACTGGCGCTCCAGTGTGCCAGAATTGTGCCAGAAATGCAATTTCGGGAGGCCGGCGCGGACGGCGTTGTCCGCTAAGTCATTGAAATTGGCGGAGGGGGTGGGATTCGAACCCACGGTACCCTTGCGGGTACACCGGTTTTCGAGACCGGCCCGATCGACCGCTCTGGCACCCCTCCGCGTTCCCGCGACCGCTTGCGCCGGCTGTCGCGGGAGGTGGCTTTCTATCGGCTCCGCACCCTTCTGTAAAGAGCCGTTGACAACCCGTCCGCCGGGGGTATGTATTGTGTTGATTTGATCGAAGGCAGGGCGAACATGTTCGCGGTGATCAAGACGGGCGGCAAGCAGTACCGCGTTGCCAAGGACGACAAGGTGGTCGTCGAAAAGCTGGCCGGCATGGCCGGCGATGTCATCGAGCTCGGCAACGTGCTCATGATCGGCGGCGAGGGCCAAGCCCCGACCGTCGGCAAGCCCTTCATCGAAAAGGCGGCCGTCTTCGCCGAGGTGCTGGCGCAGACCAGGGGCGACAAGATCCTGGTCTTCAAGAAGCGCCGCCGCAAGAATTCCCGCCGCCTGAACGGCCACCGCCAGGACATCACCGTGCTGCGCGTGCTGGCCGTCAGCCCGACCGGCGAAAAGCCCGCCTTCGAACCCAAGGCCCCGAAGGCGGAAGCCGCTCCGGCCGAAGGCAAGGCCAAGAAGGCCGCCAAGGCCAAGAAGTCCGAGGAGTAACACCCCATGGCGCACAAGAAGGCAGGCGGCAGTTCCCGTAACGGCCGCGATACCGAAGGCAGGCGGCTGGGCCTGAAGAAATTCGGCGGCGAAGCCGTGATTGCCGGCAACATCCTGGTTCGCCAGCGCGGCACCCAGTTTCACCCGGGCCGTAACGTCGGCATGGGCCGCGACCACACCCTGTTCTCGCTGGTGGACGGCAATGTCCGCTTCGAGACCAAGTCCCAGGGCAAGGTCGTGGTGATCGTGGAGCCCGCGGCTTCCTGACGGGCCCCGGCCATCCCGGTTTCTTGGCGACAAGGGGAATGGCCGGCCATTCCCCTTTTCGATTCCGGTGACCTGGCGTGAAATTCCTCGATGAAGCCAAGATCTTCGTGAAGAGCGGCGACGGCGGCAACGGCTGCGTCGCCTTCCGGCGCGAGAAGTTCATCGAATTCGGCGGCCCCGACGGGGGCGACGGCGGCCGCGGCGGCGACGTGATCGTCGAATGCGTCGACGGTCTCAACACCCTCATCGACTTCCGCTACCAGCAGCATTTCAAGGCCCGCAAGGGCGGCAACGGGGCCGGCCGCAACCGCACCGGAGCCGCGTCGGCCGACGTGACGATCCGTGTCCCCAAGGGTACCCAGATCCTGGAGGACGACAAGGAAACCCTGATCGCCGACATGACGGAGGTCGGCCAACGCATGACGCTGGCCCGCGGCGGAGACGGCGGTTTCGGCAACGCCCATTACAAGACCTCCACCAACCAGGCGCCGCGACGCGCCGACAACGGCTGGCCGGGCGAGGAACGCTGGGTCTGGCTACGCCTGAAGCTGATCGCCGACGCCGGCCTGGTCGGCCTGCCCAACGCCGGCAAGTCCACCTTCCTGGCCGCCGTTTCCCATGCCAAACCCAAGATTGCCGACTATCCCTTCACCACCTTGCACCCCAACCTGGGGGTGGTGACGGTGGACGGCGAGGAATTCGTGCTGGCCGACATCCCCGGCCTGATCGAAGGCGCCCACGAAGGCGCAGGGCTGGGCGACCGCTTCCTCGGACATGTGGAGCGTTGCGGCATCCTGCTGCATCTGGTCGATGCCACTCAGGACGACCCGGTGGCCGCCTGGCGCACGGTGCGCAAGGAATTGAAGGCTTACGGCCACGGCCTGGACAAGAAGCCCGAACTGCTGGCCCTCAACAAGTGCGACGCCTTGACGGAAGAGGAAGTCGAGACCAGACGGGCAAGGCTGGCGAAAAGCGCAAGGCGCAAGGTGGCGGTCGTCTCCGGCGTCGCACGGATCGGCGTGACCGAGGCGCTGCGCCGCATGTTGGCGACCATCAAGGAACGGCAAGCCGGGGAGGCCCATGAAGACTGACCGCAGCACCGCCGACCTGAACCGGGCGCGGCGAATCGTGGTCAAGATCGGATCGGCCCTGCTGGTCGATTCCGTGCGCGGCACCGTGCACCGCCAATGGCTGGAGGCGCTGGCCCAGGACGTGGCCGATGCCCGTGCCCGTGGCCAGGCGGTGGTGCTCGTCACCTCGGGCGCGGTGGCGGTGGGCCGCCGACACCTGAAGCTGGGCGACCGGCCCCTGCGCCTGGACGAGAAGCAGGCCGCCGCGGCCACCGGCCAAGTCCACCTGATGCATGCCTATCAGGAAACGCTCGGCCATCACGGTCTCGGCGTCGCCCAGGTGCTGCTGACCCTCGAAGACAGCGAGAACCGCAAGCGCTACCTGAACGCCCGCCAGACCCTGGAGACCTTGCTGGGTCTGGGGGTGGTGCCGGTAATCAACGAAAACGACACGGTGGCGGTGGACGAAATCCGCTTCGGCGACAACGACCGCCTGGCGGCCCGGGTGGCGGCCATGGTCGGCGCCGACACCTTGTTGCTGCTGTCCGATATCGACGGGCTTTATACCGGCGATCCGCGCAAGGACCCCGATGCCCGTTTCCTTGCCGAACTGGACGAGATCACCCCCGAGATCGAGGCCATGGCCGGCGATCCGGGCAGCGCCCACGGCTCGGGCGGCATGGTGACCAAGCTGGCGGCGGCGCGGATCTGCCTGAACGCCGGTTGTCGCATGGCGATCGCCCTGGGCGCCGGCCTTCATCCCTTCCGGCGCATCGAAGGCGGCGAGCGCTGCACTTGGTTCCTGCCCAGGAACAATCCCGGCACAGCCCGCAAGCTGTGGATTTCCGGCTCGCTCAAGGCCACCGGCAGCCTGGTGGTGGACGCAGGCGCCTTGCAGGCCCTGAAGGCGGGCAAGAGCCTGCTGCCGGCCGGCGTGGCCCGCGTGGAGGGGCAGTTCCAGCAGGGCGATTCGGTCGCCGTGCGCGACGCCGAAGGCCGCGAGGTGGCACGCGGCTTGGCCGCCTATTCGGCCGACGATGCCCGCCGCATCGCCGGCCACAAGAGCGCCGAGATCGAATCCCTGCTGGGCTACGCGGGGCCGGACGAAATCATCCACCGGGACGACCTGGTCCTCGCCTGACGTCGCTATTCGTCGCAATCCATGGCCGACTAGTCCTGGACTTCGTCCCCCGGCATGCGCAATTCTGGGGAAAGGAACCGTTCCGTGGCCCGGGGGGCACCATGCCGAAAGGAAGCGATGTGAGCCGCTCGCGATCCGCCAAGCCTAGACCGGCCAAGCCCGATGCCGGCCCCCTGTTGCGCAAGGTCTGCGTGACCGCGGGCGTCTATTGGGTGGAATGCGTCCCTGCCGACCTTTACGTGCTTTGCGGATGCCCGGCCGATTCGGTCAAGCACCTGATGCGGCGCGGCCTGATCGTGCCCATGGAACGCCACGGCGTCCAGTTCGAAAGCGGCCCCAACGCCATCTTGCTGTCCGACGACCTGTTGCAGAATGGCAGCTTCTGCAACCTGTCGGAATTTCCCGTCCTGCAGATGCTTTACCGCCAGGGTATGATCCTGCCCGGCCACCCCAACAACCGCGGCCACAAGCCGCTGATCGTCGGCAGCCGCATCCAGGTGGACTCCCAGATCCGTTACATTCACCGCGGCAATTACGGCCTCTGTTCCGAAGAGGAAATCCGCGAGGCCGGCGTTCCGGTCGACGAGGCCCGCGAGATGATGCGCATCAAGCTGCGCTTCGCCTTCGGGGCCATCCGCGATTCCAGCGAACTGGTCGAATTGCTCTATCTGGACGACGGTCCCGTCGAGGTAAGGGGCGGTGTCATGCTGGAACGGCTGTCCAAGAACCGTTTCCGCTTCGCCTACGGCGACGAGGAGATCGAGGTCGATCTCAACCTGCCGCCCTTCCAGACCTATCAGTCCGCCTATCCCTTGGGCTTTCACAACATCCAGCGGGAATACTTCTCGATCCTGCACAACGGCGACGGCGACGGCTGGGACCCGGACCGGCCCTGCATGGCCAGCATCCTGCTGTTCCAGGGCAAGGTCTATCTGATCGACGCCGGGCCCAACGTCAGCAACACCCTGAATTCCCTGGGAATAGGCATCAACGAGGTGGAAGGCATCTTCCACACTCATTGCCACGACGACCACTTCGCCGGCCTGACCGAACTGTTCCGGTCCGACCACCGCATCAAGTACTACGCGACGCCCCTGGTGCGCCATTCGGTGGGCAAGAAGTTGTCGGCTCTGCTGGGGGTGCACGAGGACCTGATGGCGGAATTCTTCGACATCCGGGATCTGGAATTCGACATCTGGAACGTCATCGCAGGGCTGGAGGTAAAGCCCCTGCCCTCGCCTCATCCGGTCGAAACCAACATCTTCCTGTTCCGCGCCCATTGGGGCGGCGGCTATCGGACCTACGCCCATTATGCGGACATCGCGGCGCTCGACGTGCTGGAAGGCATGGTCACCGAGGATCCGGCCAAGCCGGGCATCGGGCGGGCACGGCTGGAACAGGTGCGCGACCGCTACCTGACCCCGGCCAACGTGAAGAAGCTGGACATCGGCGGCGGCCTGATCCACGGCTGCGCCCAGGACTTCGCCTGCGACGCGTCGCGAAAGATCATCCTGGCCCACGTCGGCCGGCCGCTCACCGATGCGGAGAGAGCCATCGGCTCGGGCTCGCCCTTCGGCACCGTGGACATGCTGATCCCGTCCAACCAGGACTACGTCTGGCGCTACACCCACCAGTTCCTGACCTCCTATTTTCCCAACCTGCCCGGCCATGAGCTGCGGATGCTGATGAACAATCCGCTGGTGACCTTCAACCCGCAGACCATCCTTTTGCGCGAAGGCGAGATTCCCGATTACGTCTACCTGGTGGTCACCGGCAACGTCGAGGTCATCAACCAGGTTTCCGACGTGCACGGGGTACTATCGGCGGGCGTCCTGGTGGGCGAGATGGCGGGCCTGCACGCCCTGCCCAGCACTGAAACCCATCGGGCCATGAGCTTCGTGCGGGCCCTGCAGGTGCCCATCGATCTCTACCTGGAATTCGTGCGCCGCAACGACCTGTTCGGCGACATCTCGCGGCTGATGGAATACCGGGAGTTTCTGCAAGACACCTGGCTCTGCCGCGAGATCGTCACCGCCGGGACCCTGAACGCCATCGCCCAGTCGATCACCCGCGTCCGCTACCCGGCCGGGGCCGCCATCGACCACGATTCCGAAGACAATTCGGGTATCGGCTTCGTCAAGACGGGCTCCGTGCGCCGTTACGGCCACCGCAAGGGGCGTGCCCACGACCTGGAGACCCTGGGGCCCGGCGACTTCTTCGGCGAGGAGACGGCGGTCTTCTGGACCACCTACGGCTACGATCTGAAGACGGCGACGCCCACCGAGGTCTATTATGCGGACGCCCGGATCCTGGCCACCGTGCCGCGGGTGCGCTGGAAACTCTACGAGACCTATCAGCGCCGCAAGGAGATGGGTGGCTGAAGTACATCTTCCGCTATCCGGCGGAGATGAAGCGCCTCCACGCCCGGCTTGCCACGCCCGCCCGCTTGCCGTAAACGATGTCCCATGTGGGAATTCTTCGACACCAAGCTGACCATGCCGGCGGCCGTCATTTTCGGGCTGCTGCTGGGGCTCGCGCCCTTCTACCCGGAGCCGCACATCTGGGAAAAGCTGAAGATGCTGGCGGCGGGAACGCTGAAGCGGCCCATCGACATCTTCGATCTGGCTTGGCACAGCCTGGGTTTCCTGCTGATCGCGGTGAAGGCCTGGCGGGACTACATCGTCCACGGGTCCTGACGCCGCAACCCACCCTTGCGGACCCCGCAATGGTAAAAGGCGAAGCTTTTCCCTAGTTTCTGTCCATGCCTGTCCTGGATAGACTGCCGCCCTTGGCGCGCGGCGCCCTGATGGTGGTAGCCGCCTGCTTTTTGTTCACGCTCGTCGCCGTGATGATCCGCATCGTCACCCGCGAAGTGGACCCCGTCGAGGTCGCCTTCTTCCGCAACTTCTTCGGCCTGGTTTTCGTGCTGCCCTGGGTGCTGCGCCTGAAGGGCGGCCTGTTCCGCACGGGCCGCCTGGGCCTGCATGCGCTGCGCGCCGCCATCGGGGTCTGCGCCACCATCGCCTGGTTCATGGCGCTTGCCGTCATGCCCTTGGCGGAAGCGACGGCCCTCAGCTTCACCTCGCCCTTGTTCGCGACGCTGGGCGCCGGCCTTTTGCTGGGCGAAAAGGTGGACGCAAGGCGTTGGCTGGCCGTCGGTATCGGTTTCGCGGGCGCCATGGTGGTGCTCCAGCCGGGGCTAGGCGCCTTGCGGCTGGACAGCCTGCTGGCCCTGGCCGCGGCGGCCTGCATGGCCGGTTCGGCCTTGAGCGTGAAGACGCTGTCGCGTTCCGAGACGCCGGCCACGGTGGTCTTCTACATGGGCCTGATCGGCTCGCCCCTGGCGCTGCTGCCCGCCTTGCCGGTCTGGACCGCCCCGTCTCCGACGGCCTGGCCCTACCTGGCCGGCATCGGTCTGTGCGCCATGCTGGGCCAGATGCTGATGGTGCGCGGGATGGCCGCCGCCGACGCCTCGGCCATCATGCCCTTCGACTTTTCGCGCCTGATCTTCGCCGCCCTCGCCGGTGCCGTTCTGTTCGGCGAGATGCCTGACCTATGGACGTGGACGGGGTCTGGATTGATCTTTCTAGCGGCTTTGCAAGCCCTTGGCCGCCGCCCCAAAGTGGAAGAACAGGCGGAAGCGCTGGCATCATAGGTTCGCCCCTGCTATAATTTCACACGAGGAAGGGGGTGAATGCATATGGGAAAGCCGATCCGGATTCTTTTCATCGAGGATTGCGAAACCGACACCCTGCTTATGTGCTCCCATCTCGAGGACGGCGGCTTCGACGTCGGCTATCGGCGGGTTGAGACCGCCGCCGCCCTGCGCATGGCCTTGACCACCGAAGTCTGGGACATGGCGGTCTGCGATTTCCGCATCCCCGGCTTCGGCGCCGAACCGGCCCTGGAAATCGTCCGCGAACTGCAGCCTGAATTGCCCTTCATCGTCGCGTCGGGCGTGGTGCGGGTAGGCGACGTGGTGTCCCTGCTGCGTATGGGCGCCTTCGACTTCGTGGAAAAAAGCGATCTTGACCGTCTCGTCATCGCCGTCGAGCGGGCCCTGGACCGGGCCAACAGTGGCAGCGCCGAGCCCTTCCGGACCATGGTCATGGAATCGCCGGACGCCATCCTGCTGGCGGAAACCGATGGCCGTCTGATCTTCGCCAACCGGCGGGCCGAAGAATTGCTCGGCTACACCACCGTGGAATTGGCGGGGATGACCTACCGCGACCTGCATCCGGACTGGGAACTGGACAAGACCCGTCGGGCCTTCGAGGGCATGCGGGATTACGGCAGCGGCCGCTTGGTGTCGGGCATCGTGCGCCGCAAGGACGGCTCCGATCTTGCCGTAGACATCAGCGGCTGCACCCTGGTCTACAAGGGCCGCAAGGTCCTGCAGGGCGTATTCCGCGAACTGGTGCCGGCGAAGCCGGCATGAGAAAGTCCCTGGCTCTGCTGGCGGTTCTCGCGGCTTGGCCGGCGGCGGCCGGCAATTCCCTGCTGCCGGGCGTCAAGGGCGACGACGACCGCATCACCGTCGATTCCACCCAGGCCCCCTGGAACGCCATCGGCCGGCTCAACAAGACCGTCGGCGGTCATTGCACCGCCACCCTGGTGGGGCCGAAAAGCGTCCTGACGGCAGCGCACTGCCTGTGGAACCAGCGGACCCGGACCTACCTGCCCCCCGAGTCCCTGCATTTCGTCGCTGGCTGGGCCAAGGGGGATTATCTGGCCCATGCCAAAGCCGCCGCCGTTTTCGCCGCACCCGGCTACCGGCCGGGCGACAAGACGGCGGGCAACGGCGCCCACGACTGGGCTCTGGTCACTCTGGAAGGCGATATGGGCCGCAGGATCGCGCCCCTGGAGGTTCTTTCCATGGACGCCGGCCGGCTCGGCGAGATAAAGGGCCAAGGCCTGCGCTTCACCAATGCGGGCTACGGCCAGGACAAGGCCCACGTACTGACCGCCCACGTTGGCTGTCGGCTGGACGGATTCCTGGCCGGCACCGCCCTGGTGGCCCATGCCTGCGACGCGGTTCCGGGGGATTCGGGCTCGCCCATCCTGGTCCAGGAAGGCAAGGTCTACCGCATCGCCGCCATCCACGTCGCCACCGCCCGCCGCCAGGGCGCCGAATCGGTCGGACTGGCGGTGCCGTCCGCCAGCTTCGCCGACAAGATCAAATCAGCGAATCGATGATCCGGGCGAGTTCGACATCCTTGGCCGTAACCCCGCCCGAGTCGTGGGTACTGAGCACCACGTCGATGCGATCGTAGACGTTGGACCATTCGGGATGGTGGTTCAGACGCTCGGCATGCAGGGCCACGCGGGCCATGAAGGCGAAGGCCTCGGTGAAGTCGGCGAAGCGCAACGAGCGGGCGATGGCATCGCGCCCCGGCACCTCCGTCCAGCCCTTCAGGCCCGCCAGGGCCTCGATCCGGTCCCGTCCTTCCAGTTTCGCGACCATGGGTCACCTCCCCCACCCAGATGGTACGGCTTGGCGATTGACGCAAGGGCGGTTAAACAATAGGGCATGCACACAGGACATTCCGTTCCCCCCAGCCTGGCCGACCTGCACCGGATCGCCCGCGAGGCCTTCGCCACCATCCCCTACGAACTGCGCCGCCTGGCCAGCGATATCGTCATCCAGATCGAGGAGTTCCCCGACGAGGAGGTCGAGAACGAGATGGACCTGGAAAGTCCCTTCGACATCCTGGGGCTCTATCAGGGCCAGTCGCTCGACCGCAAGAGCATCGGCGACGTGCCGACCCAGCCGGACATGATCTTTCTCTACCGCCGCCCGGTACTGGATTACTGGTGCGAGACCGGCGAGGACCTGACCCGCCTGGTGCGCCACGTGCTGATCCACGAGATCGGCCACCACTTCGGCTTCAGCGACGAGGACATGGAGCGCATCGAGGAACAGGCATGAAGAAGAAGTCCGCCGCCGCCTTGCCCGCCGAGAAGCTCTACACGCCCTGCGACCCGGCGCTGTTCGACTTCGCGACCACCGCCGACCTGAAACCCTTGGAGGAAATGGTCGGCCAGGACCGGGCGGTGCAGGCGGTGCGCTTCGCCGTCGGCATGCGCCACGACGGGTTCAACCTCTACGCCCTCGGGCCGGAAGGCCTGGGCAAGGCCAGCCTGGTGCGCCGCACGCTGGTCAAGGAGGCGGCGGCCCGCGCGGCCCCCGGCGACTGGTGCTACGTCAACAACTTCAAGGATTCGCATAAGCCCCTGGCTCTCAAGCTGCCGTCCGGTCGTGGCCGGCCCTTGCGCGAGGACATGGACCGCCTGGTCGACGACCTGGGCGCCGCCATTCCCGCCACCTTCGAAAGCGACGAATTCCGCAATCGCAAGGGCGTGGTCGAAGAAAAGTTCAAGGAAAATCACGAAGACCGGCTGCGCGCCATCCGCCAGCGGGCCGAGGATCAGAACGTCGCCCTGATCCGCACCCCCGTCGGACTGGCCCTGGCGCCGGTGCGCGACGGGGAAATCCTCAATCCCCAGGAATTCGAGGAACTGCCCGACAAGGAAAAGGCGGCACGCAAGGCAGCCCTGGAAGGATTGCAGACCGAACTGGAAGGCATGCTGGCCGAGGCCCCGAAATGGGAAAAGGAACAGCGCGAACAGATCCGCGCCCTGGTGCGCGAGGTCACGGCCTTTGCCGTCGACCATCTGATCGACGAATTGAAGAAGCGCTGGGAAGACGTGCCGGAGGTCCTGGAATACCTGGAGGCGGTCCGCCGCGACGTGGTGGACAATGTGGGAGACTTCCTGCCCCAGGAGAAGGACGGCAAGCCTTCGGTCTTCGGGCCGGAACGGCCGGGCCTGGCCGGTTCGGGCCCGCTCAGGCGCTATCAGGTCAATCTGATGGTGGACAACGGCGCCACCCAAGGCGCCCCCATCGTCGAGGAGGACCATCCGACCCAGCCCAACCTGGTGGGGCGCATCGAGCACCTGAGCCAGTTCGGCACCCTGGTCACCGACTTCAACCTCATCAAGGCCGGCGCCCTGCACCGGGCCAACGGCGGCTACCTGATCCTGGATGTGCGCAAGCTGCTGGCGCAGCCGTTTGCCTACGAAAGCCTGAAGAGGGCCCTGCAGTCCAGGCGGGTGCGCATCGAATCGGCGGCCGAATCCCTCGGCTGGACCAGCACCCAGACCTTGGAGCCCGAGCCCATCCCCCTGGAGGTCAAGGTCGTCCTGCTGGGCGATCCCATGCTCTATTACCTGCTCGGACACTACGACCCCGACTTCGGCGAACTGTTCAAGGTGGCGGCCGATTTCGATACCCGGATGGACCGCAGTCCCGAAGCGGCCCTCCAGTACGCCAGCCTGATCGCCGCCATCGCCGCCAAGGAAGGCCTGCGTCCGCTGGACCGGGGCGCCGTGGCCAGGGTGGTGGAACAGGGCTCGCGCCTGGCCGAAGACGCGGAAAAGCTGACCACCCACATGGCTTCGGTGGCCGACTTGGTGCGCGAGGCCGACTTCTGGGCCGGCCAGGCAGGCGCCAAGACGGTCGAGGCGGCCCACGTGCAGCAGGCCATCGACGCCTGGATCTACCGTTCCGACCGCATCCGCGAGCGCCTGCAGGAGGAAATTCTCCGCGGCACCCTGGTGGTCGAGACTCAGGGCGAGAAGGTTGGCGAGATCAATGGCCTGGCCGTCCTGATGCTGGACAGCTATTCCTTCGGCAAGCCGACCCGCATCAGTTGCCGGGTGCGCATCGGGCGAGGAGACCTTCTTGACATCGAACGCGAGGTTGCCTTGGGCGGGCCTCTGCATACCAAGGGCGTGCTGATCCTCACGTCCTACCTCTCGACACGCTACGCCCGCGAGTTGCCCCTATCGCTGTCGGCTAGCCTGGTTTTCGAGCAATCCTACGGCGGTATCGACGGGGACAGCGCGTCGTCGGCCGAACTCTACGCCCTTCTGTCGGCTATCTCGGGAGTTCCCATCAAACAGAACTTCGCCGTCACCGGTTCTGTCGACCAGAACGGCCGCGTCCAGGTCATCGGCGGCGTCAATGAGAAGGTGGAAGGATTCTTCGATCTCTGCCGGGCACGTGGCCTGACCGGAGACCAGGGCGTGCTGATTCCCGCCGCCAACGTCAAGCACCTGATGCTCAAGAAGGACGTAGTCGATGCGGTCCGCGCCGACAAGTTCCACCTTTTCGCCGTGGAAACCGTAGACCAGGGCATCGAGATCCTCACGGGCCTGCCGGCCGGCGCCCCCGACGACAAGGGCGAGTATCCCATCGGCTCGGTCAACCGGGCGGTCGCCGGCGGCTTGGCCGCCTTCACCCGCAAAGCCCGGCAACTGGCCTCGGAGGCGGGTGGCGGGCGCCAGCAGTCCGCGAACGGCAACGGCCAGCGCTCGTCATGACACCCGGACTGGGACGGGATCGGGAGGACGGGCCGCGCTTTCGGCGCTTCCTGGTGGTCTTCGACCCTGCCTTCGAGAACCTGGGCGCCCTGGACGCCGTGGCCCTGCTGGCCGGACGCCTGGAGGCCGAACTGGCCGCCCTGTTCGTCGAGGACAGCGATTTGCTGCGCTTGGCCGGCCATCCGGTGGCCGGGTCGGTGAGCCGGCTGTCCGGCGGGCGCCAACTTCTGGACGAAGACATCTTGCGCCGGGCCCTCAAGGTGCAGGCCGCCACCACCCGCTCGGCGCTGGAAGGCGCGGCGGAACGCCATCGGGTCAAGACATCCTTCGAGATCCGCCGCGGCCGCCTGACCGCCGAGGTCCTGGCCTCCTCCGAAGGAGCCGACCTGGTGGTGGTGGACTGGGCCTGCGGCGACCTTCTGCTGCGCGCGGCGGCGGGCGGGCGGCGAACCCAACCCAGCGCCGCCGCCCGCGATATCGCCGAGGCGGCCGGTCGGCCGGTCCTGCTGTTGCGCCAGGGCGCGCCCTTGGGCGGACCGGTCCTGGTGGCCTACGACGGCTCGGACGAGGCCGACAAGGCGCTCGCCATCGCTCTGGCGATAGCCGGCGAGGAAAGCGGCGACCTGGAGGTGGTGTTCCTCACCCGCAGTCTCGCCCTGGCCGCCGTCTGGCAGGAGGATATCTCCGAACGGCTGGCCGGACGCGCCCTTCATCCCGCCTATCTACAAATGCCCCATGCCGGGCTGGAGGACCTGTTCCGCGAGGCGCGGCGGCGCCATGTCTCGCTGTTGGTGCTGGAAGCCGGCCTGCCCTTCCTGGCCGGCCAGGCGACGGGGGATTTGCTGGCCCGCATGGACTGCTCGGTGCTGCTGGTTCGATAGGCTACCGGCGCGGCGGGCCGACAACAACTGTCCCGATTTCCGCTGTCTCAGCGATGGGGTGCAGTCCACGTATTTCTGACGAAGCGGGTATCCCCATCCCACATCCCCCCAGGTCGAGCGCTCTGGCCAGCGTGCTTGGGGCGAAGCCCGCCCATCTCGCCGCAATTCGTGCGGAGAAAATGGTTGTCGGCTGCGGCGAAGTGGACTAAATTCACCGCATTGCGTGCGGAGAACTTCCATGTCCATCTGGCAGGACGACGACTGGCCACGCTTCCGTTGGGACGCCGATTCTCTGTTGACCCCGCTGGCCGAGGCCCGCCACAAGCAGGGTCGACTACTGGGCCGGATGCGGCAGCTCGGTTTCGACCTTCAGCGCGAGGCTTCATTCCGGGCGACCGTCGAGGACGTGATCCGGACATCCGAGATCGAAGGCGAGAAACTGGACCCTGCCAGCGTCCGTTCCTCGGTGGCGCGCCGTCTCGGCTTGCCCGATGCGGGCCTCGCTCCACCCGACCGCAAGGTCGATGGTGTGGTCGAGATGATGCTGGATGCCATGCACAACCATGCCAACCCGTTGACGGCGGAACGCCTGTTCGCATGGCATGCCGCCTTGTTTCCCACCGGCTGCTCGGGCTTGCGCAAGATTATCGTTGGTGACTGGCGCAACGACAGGGATGGTCCCATGCAAGTGGTGTCCGGTCCCCTGGGTCGCCAGAAAGTGCATTACGAGGCGCCGCCGGCGAAGCGGCTTAAAACCGAGATGAAGCGCTTTCTCGCTTGGTTCAACGAGCCCCCGCCGATGGACGGACTTTTGCGCAGCGGGATCGCTCATCTGTGGTTCGTCACCATTCATCCCTTCGAGGATGGCAACGGCCGCATCGCGCGGGCCATCGCCGATCTGGCGTTGGCCCAGATGGAGGGCACCGGCCAACGCTTCTACAGCGTCTCGGCTCGGATTCAATCGATGCGCAATCGCTACTACGAAGTCCTGGAGCGGACCCAGAAGGGAAGCCTCGAGATATCATCCTGGCTTTCCTGGTTCGTGGACTGCTTCGGAGAGGCCATCGATGCGGCGGAAAAGAATAGCCGTTCCGTGCTGCACAAGGCCGAGTTATGGCAACGCTTCGCGGAGGAATCTCTCACGGCTCGCCAGAAGACCATCCTCAACCGCTTCATGGACGGTTTCGAGGGAAACCTGACGGCGCGCAAATGGGCAGCGCTCGGCAAGTGCTCGGTCGACACGGCCAACCGCGACATCAACGATCTGCTGGCGCGAGGACTTCTGGTTCGCAACCCTGGCGGAA
This sequence comes from Magnetospirillum sp. WYHS-4, assembly GCA_039908345.1. Classification (NCBI taxonomy): domain Bacteria; kingdom Pseudomonadati; phylum Pseudomonadota; class Alphaproteobacteria; order Rhodospirillales; family Rhodospirillaceae; genus Magnetospirillum; species Magnetospirillum sp. WYHS-4. The sequence goes on along the minus strand of JAMOBD010000033.1, from coordinate 10,801 downwards.
GTCGGCGAACGTCTTACAGCGTGGCGGGGTTTGAAACCGTTCCGGCACCTGACGGTTAGAGCGGCCTCCGATCACGTTGCATACCCGCGCGTCTCCGGTAGGTTGGAGTTGCGACACGGCAACCTGACCGACGACGGCATCGCCCTGAAGGCGCTGGTTGAAAAGGCCTCCGATGCGGACCTGCTGCGCGAGATGATCGGGTTCCTGAACCGCCCCCTGGAGGGCGACTGGCCCTTCGTCTGGCTGGACGCCATCGACATCTGCACCGCCTTCGCCCAGGAGACCGAGGCCGCCGCCCGCCAGCTTGGGCCATGGTTGTGGCCTATAGCGGGAGTGGCTACTACCCCTTCGCCTTTCCCCCCTTGCGGAAGAAGCGGCGGCCGGTGGAGGGGCCCTTGGCGGCCTTGGCGGCCAGGATGGGGAGGGCGGCGTCCAGAGACAGGGATTCCGGCGCCGTGCCCTTGGGCAGGGTGGCACGCAGGCTGCCGTGCTGCACGTAAGGCCCGAAGCGGCCGTCGTGCAGGGTGACCGGGGCACCGTCTTCCGGATGCTTGCCCAGTTCCTTGGCTTCCTTCTTCCGGCCGGCGCCGGCCAGCAGGTCGACGGCCCGGTTCATGCCGATGCTCAGCACGTCGTCCGGTTCCTTCAGCGACACGTAGACGCGGCCGTGGCGGATGTAGGGGCCGAAGCGGCCGATGCCGGCGCTGATGGTCTGGCCGTCCTCCGGATGCTTGCCCAGGTCGCGCGGCAGGGCCAGCAGGGCCAGGGCGCGTTCCAGGTCGATCGCTTCCGGCGCCATGCCCTTGGGCAGCGAGGCCCGCTTGGGCTTGGTGTCTTCCGCCTTCTTCTTGCCCTTGGCCTTGGGAGCGCGCTTGGCCTCCCCCAACTGGACATAGGGGCCGTAGGGGCCCTTGCGGACCGTGACTTCGAGGCCGCTCTCGGGGTCGGTGCCGAGCACCCGGGTGGCATCTTCGACCGGCGTTTCGCCAGCCCCGTCGGCCCCCGCCTCGCCGGTCTCGCCCTTTTCCACCACCAGGCGGCGGGTGAAGCGGCAGTCGGGATAGTTGGAACAGCCGATGAAGGCCCCGTACTTGCCAAGCTTCAAGCTGAGCCTTCCGCCGCCGCAGGTCGGGCAGACGCGCGGGTCCCTTCCGTCCTCGCCTTCGTGGAAGAAGTGCGGCCCCAGCAGCCGGTCGAGCGCGTCCAGCACGTCGCGGGTGCGCAGTTCGCGGGTATCTTCCACCGCCTTGGCGAAGATGGCCCAGAATTCGGTGAGCACCGCCTTCCAGTCCATGCGCCCGCCGGAGATGTCGTCCAGTTCCTCTTCCAGATGGGCGGTGAAATCGTATTCCACGTAGCGGCCGAAGAAGCTGGTCAGGAAGGCGGTGACCAGGCGCCCCCGGTCCTCGGGAATGAAGCGCTGCTTGTCCAGGCGCACGTAGTCGCGGTCCTGCAGCACGGAAATGATCGAGGCGTAGGTGGACGGCCGGCCGATGCCCAGTTCTTCCAGGCGCTTCACCAAGCTGGCTTCGGAAAAGCGCGGCGGCGGCTGGGTGAAATGCTGTTCCGGGCGGATGCCCAGGCGGTCCAGGGCCTCGCCTTCCTTGAGGTCGGGCAGCAGCTTGTCCTCATCCCCGCTCTCATCGTCGTCACGGCCTTCCTGGTAAAGCCGGAAATAGCCGTCGAAGGCCACCACGGAGCCGGTGGCGCGCAGCAAGGCGCCCCGGTCGCCGGAAGCCACGTCCACCGACACCTGGTCGAGGATCGCCGATTCCATCTGGCTGGCCACGGTGCGCTTCCAGATCAGGCTGTAGAGCTTGAGCTGTTCCTCGCTCAGGTAGTTTTGCAGACTGTCGGGACGGCGCATCAGGTCGGTGGGGCGGATGGCCTCGTGGGCCTCCTGGGCGTTCTTGGCCTTGGTCTTGTAGATGCGGGGCGCCGCCGGCAGATAGGGGGCGCCGAAGTCGCGGCCGATCAGGTCGCGGGCCGCCCGGATGGCCTCATCGGCCATCTGCACGCCGTCGGTACGCATGTAGGTGATGAGCCCTACCGTCTCGCCGCCGATGGTGACGCCCTCGTAAAGCTTCTGCGCCACGTCCATGGTCCGGCGGGCGGAAAAGCGCAGCTTGCGCGCCGCTTCCTGCTGCAGGGTCGAGGTGGTGAAGGGCGGCGCCGGATGGCGCTTGGCCTTGCGGCGGTCGATGGCGGCGACCGAAAAGACGCGCGCCTCGATGGCCTTGACCGCGGCGATGGCTTGGGCTTGCGATCCCAGGGCCATCTTGTCCAGCTTCTCGCCGTTCAGCCCCACCAGTTGCGCGGTCAACCGCGCCCCGCCCTTGGTGGCGAAGTCGGCGGCGACGGTCCAGTATTCCTGCGCCTTGAAGGCCTCGATCTCGGCCTCGCGCTCGCAGATCAGGCGCAACGCCACCGACTGCACCCGCCCGGCCGACCGCGAGCCCGGCAGCTTGCGCCATAGCACCGGCGACAGCGTGAAGCCGACCAGGTAGTCCAGCGCCCGGCGGGCCAGATAGGCTTCCACCAAAGGGGTGTCCAACTCGCGCGGCTGGGTGAAGGCATGCTGGATGGCGGTCTTGGTGATCTCGTTGAACACCACCCGCTTGACCTCGACGCCGCCCAAGGCCTTCTTCTGCGCCAGCACCTCGCGCACGTGCCAGGAGATGGCCTCGCCTTCCCGGTCGGGGTCGGTGGCGAGGAACAGCCGGCCCGCCCCCTTCACCGCCTGGGCGATGGCGTCGATATGTTTCTTGGCCTTGGCGTCGACCTCCCAGTCCATGGCGAAGCCCTCGTCGGGCCGCACGGAGCCGTCCTTGGACGGCAGGTCGCGGATATGGCCGTAGCTCGCCAGCACCGTGAAGCCGGAACCGAGATACTTGTTGATGGTCTTCGCCTTGGCGGGCGACTCGACGACGACGACGTCCATGGAATCCGTTCAGGCTGAGCGCAGGATTGAAACCCGGTTGCCGGGATGGCGCTCCAGACGACCCGCGAGTTCCAACTCGAGGAGCGCCGACAGCACCACCGCCACCGGTAATTGGCAGGCGGCGACGATTTCGTCAACCTCGATGGCGGTCGTATTCAACAGGGACTCGATTCGGCGGCGGGCCGATTCGACTTCGGCCTCCGCCGGCGGTTTGGCGAAAAGGTCCCGTACCTCCATACGCTTACGTTCCTTCAGCGGGGTCGCCATCAAGGGCTTCAGGGCGGCCAGAACGTCTTCCGCGGATTCGGTCAGCACGGCGCCCTGGCGGATCAAGTCGTTGGTTCCGGCGCTACGCGGATCGAGCGGCGAGCCGGGCACGGCGAAGACCTCGCGTCCCTGTTCGCCGGCCATGCGGGCGGTTATCAGGGACCCCGACCGCTTGCCGGCTTCCACCACCACTACACCCCGCGCCATACCGGAAATGATGCGGTTGCGGCGCGGGAAGTGGCTGGCCAACGGCTGGGTGCCGACCGGGGCCTCGGCGACGATGGCGCCTTCGGCGACCAGGCGTTCGTAAAGCTTGGCGTTCTCCTTGGGATAGACCACGTCGACTCCGCCGCCGACTACGCCCACGGTTCCCGTCGCCAGGGCACCTTCGTGGGCGGCGGCGTCGATGCCGCGCGCCAGGCCCGAGACCACGAGAAGCCCGCCCTGCCCAAGGTCGGCGGCGATCCTCTGGGCCAGCCGGCAGCCGTTCAGGGAGGCATTGCGCGACCCCACCACCGCTACCGCGCGCTTGCGCAATAGGTGAGGATGACCCAACACCGCCAGCAGGGGCGGCGGGTCCTCGACTTGGGCCAGCAGGGGCGGGTAGTCCTGTTCTCCTGCCGCCACCCAGCATCCACCGAGCCCGATCAGGGCCTCGAATTCCTTTTTCGCGTCGGCGGGGCTGCAGACCTTGATGCGTTCGGCGCGCCCGCCGCGCCGGGCCAGTTCGGGCAGGGCCTTGAGGGCTGCCGCCGCCGTGCCGAAGCGCTCGAGCAACCGGAAAAAGGTCACCGGACCGACGTTCTCGCTACGGATCAGCCGCAGCCAGTCCAGCTTGATCGAATCCGACAGTTCCGGCCCCCGGCTCTCGCTCATGACGGGAAGGGTGCCCCTTCGCTCTTCGCCCGTCAAGGCGGCTTGCGCATTAGGCCGGGGGACATAGAATGCGGCGTCACGATTTCCAAGGGGGGTTCCCATGCGCGCCATCCTGATCCTCGTCGGCCTGCTGGCGGCCACTGCCCTTGAGGCGGCGGAAAAACAGGACGTCACCAAGATCACCTGCGGCGAGCGTCCGAGCATCGAGGAAACCATGTGGCTGGTCTACTGGATCGACGGCTACCTGAGCGGCCGCAAGGGCGAGGCCAAATACAGCGACAGCTGGGTCGAACTGGTCGGCGAGACGGTCGAGGAGGAGTGCAAGAAGAACCCCGAACGTACCCTCTATTCCATCGTCGAGGAACGGCGGAAACGGCGGTAGGCCTGCCAGCCGGGCCCCGACCCTAAATGCCGGTTTTCAGTTCCAGGCGGCGGAATCCCTCGCTCGCGTCGGGCCGATAGGCCTGCGGGATGCCCGCCTTGCCATCTCGCACCGCCACCACCAGCCAGACCAGTTCCGGTTCCCAGACCATGACGCGGTCGGCCGCCGACGGTGCCGCCGGCCCGTCGGGATGGGAATGGTAATGGCCGACCAAGGCTTCTCCGGTCGCCCGCAGCGACCGCATCAAATCGAAGCGGACTTGCGGAGAAACCTCGAACGAACGGCGCCGGTCGCCTTCGGCCAGATTCGGGCTGGGCACGTGGCGGACCACCGCCACCCGGCCGTTCGCCTCGACGCTTCCCACCAGCAGGCCGCAGCATTCCTCAGGATAGGCCGCCTCGGCCTGGGCCCGGATGGCCGCCAGGACGGAAGCCGGCAGGGCGATCATTTCGCCCGGGTGTCGACGGTACCCAGCAGCCGGCCCGCCGCCACGTCCACCACCGCCACCACGCCGCAATCGCCGCGCAGGTAGAGCCGGCCGCCCTGGGGCCGCATCTCGGCCAAGCCGCAACCGGCCGGCAAGGGGGCGAGCAGGGCGCCGAAGGGCAGGGCGCCGTCTGCCGGGGCAGCCGGAGGCCCGTCCGCCTCGTGCGGCCGTTCCGCCGTCGGCGACGATGCGAAGAGTTTGAAGTCGGGATGTTGGGACTTGTAGTAAAGTCCGTAGGCGAGCGCTCCCATGCTCAGCACGATGGCGATGCCCAAACCGACGACGATGGCCTTCAATCCCTGCATGGTTCACCCGATATGACCGACGATTCCACTCCCACATATACCGTCGCGGTGCCTGACGACAAGGCCGGCTGGCGTCTGGACAAGCTTTTGGCCGATGCCCTGCCCGAGTTGTCGCGCACCCGCTTGAAGGCCCTCATCCTCGATGGCCGGGTGACCTTCGGCGGCTGCAGCTGCGGCCAGGGGGTGGCCTTGCGCGATCCCGACTACCGCGTCCAGGAGGCCCAGAGCTTCCGCATCCGGGTTCCCGCGCCGACGCCCGCCGGGCTGCCCGCCCAGGCCATGGACCTGGCCATCGTCTACGAGGACGACGAACTGATCGTGCTCGACAAGCCGGCCGGTCTGGTCGTCCACCCCGCTCCCGGCAATCCCGACCAGACCCTGGTAAACGCCTTGCTTGCCCATTGCGGCGAGAGCCTGAAGGGTATCGGCGGCGTGGAGCGGCCGGGCATCGTCCATCGCCTCGACAAGGACACCAGCGGCCTGATGGTGGTCGCCAAGACCGAACAGGCCCACCGCGGCCTGGCCGCCCAGTTTGCCGTCCATAGCCTGGAGCGGGTCTATCACGCCGTCGTCTGGGGCGTACCGTCGCCCCGCCAGGGCGAGATCGCCGGCAACATCGGCCGCAGCCCCCGCAACCGCAAGAAGATGGCCGTGGTGGCGAAGGGCGGCAAGCCGGCGCTCACCCGCTACCGGGTGCTCAGGACCTTCGGCGACACGGCCTCCCTGGTGGAATGCCGGCTGGCGACGGGGCGTACCCACCAGATCAGGGTTCATATGGCGAGCCTGGGCCATCCGGTGATCGGCGATCCCCTCTATGGGGGCAATAGCCGCCAGAAACTGAAAGCTCTGCTCCCGGAAACCGGTAGGATCGTCGCCGATTTCAAGCGTCAGGCTCTTCACGCCCTTGTGATTGGATTTGAGCACCCAAAAACCCAAAAAGTCCTGAGGTTTGAAAGCATTTTACCACGTGATATCATTATGTTAATAGGTGTTTTAGAAGTACTTTAGGTGCCACTATACTTGAGCGCCACAGTCGGATATGATGTCTCTGTCCTGAGTGATCCCGTGCCATCGTCTCAGACGGGATCGCGCGTAGGACTTGGCAATTCAGGCGAGGGTGCGTGTCATGTCGGCCATGGCTTTCCATCTCGATCTTTCCCCCGAGAACAACCTGACCCGCTACCTCCAGGCCATTCGGAAATTTCCGATGCTCGAGCCTGAGGAGGAACTGGATCTGGCGCGTCGTTGGCGCGAGAACGGCGACGAGGCCGCCGCCCACCGCTTGGTCACCAGTCATCTGCGCCTGGTCGCCAAGATCGCCATGGGCTATCGCGGCTACGGCCTGCCGGTGGGCGAGTTGATCTCGGAAGGCAATGTCGGGATCATGCAGGCGGTACGCCGCTTCGACCCCGACCGGGGCTTCCGCCTGGCCACCTACGCCATGTGGTGGATCCGCGCGGCGATCCAGGAATACATCCTGCACTCCTGGTCGTTGGTGAAGATGGGAACCACCGCCGCCCAGAAGAAGCTGTTCTTCAATCTGCGGCGCCTGAAGGGCCAGATGCGGGCCATCGAAGACGGCGACCTGTCGCCCGAAGTAATCAAGGAGATCGCCCGGCGCCTGGGGGTCCACGAGGCCGAGGTCCGCAGCATGAACGGCCGGCTGTCCAGCCCGGACCATTCCTTGAACATGGCGGTGCGGGAAGACGGCGAGGGCGAATGGCAGGATTGGCTGGTCGACGACACCCCCGACCAGGAGACCCGCCTGTCCGAACGCCAGGAAACCGACGACCGCCACCATCTCCTGCAGGGCGCCATGGCGGGCCTGTCGGAACGCGAGCGCGGCATCCTGGAGGAACGGCGGCTGAAGGAATATCCGGCGACACTGGAACTGCTCAGCCAGCGCTACGGCATCTCGCGCGAACGGGTGCGCCAGATCGAGGTCCGCGCCTTCGAGAAGCTGCAGCGCTCCGTCCGCCACGCGGTGCAGGACCGCCAAGCGGGAAGCCGGATGATGGCCAATTGACGGGATATCACGGGGAGCCTTGCGGGGCTCCCCAATCCCCGTTGCCTCCCCGGTCCGGCGGGGCTACCTTCCGGGCATGATCGACACCAGCCCCCTCGCCCCCCATGCCTGCCGGCCCGAGGACAGCCGCGGTCGGCTGTATCCGGAACCGGAGAGCGCCACGCGCACCTGTTTCCAGCGCGACCGCGACCGCATCATTCATTCGGCCGCCTTCCGCCGCCTGGAATACAAGACCCAGGTCTTCGTCAACCACGAAGGCGATTTCTTCCGCACCCGCCTCACCCATTCCCTGGAGGTCTCGCAGATCGCCCGTTCGGTCTGCCGGGCGCTCCGGCTCAACGAGGATCTGGCGGAAGCCCTGGCGCTCGCCCATGACCTGGGCCATCCTCCCTTCGGACATGCGGGCGAGGACGCCCTGAAGGAGATGATGGAACCCTTCGGCGGCTTCGATCACAACGCCCAGTCGCTACGGGTCGTCACCCGCCTGGAGGCCCGCTATGCCGAGTTCGACGGCCTCAACCTGACCTGGGAAGCCCTGGAAGGGGTGGTCAAGCACAACGGTCCCCTGAAGGGCGCGCCGCCGCGCGCCATCGCCGAGTACCTGCCCATCCACGACCTGGAAATCCATACCTACGCCGGCCCCGAGGCGCAGATCGCCGCCCTGGCCGACGACATCGCCTACAATAACCACGACATCGACGACGGCCTGCGGGCCGGCCTGTTCACCGTCGATGACCTGCGGGACGTGCCGCTGGCGGGGCCGGTCTTCGCCGAGGTGCGCCAAGCCTACCCCGATCTGGACGAATCCCGCCTGATTCACGAATCGGTGCGGCGCATGATCGGGGTGATGGTGGAAGACCTGCTGGCCGAAACCGCCCGCCGCCTTCGGGATGCCTCGCCCCGCTCGCCGGACGACGTTCGCCGGCTCAAGGCTCCGGTGGCCGCCTTCTCGGATCGCATGCGGGCGCACGACCGGGGCCTGAAGGAATTCCTGTTCGTCCACATGTACCGCCACTATCGGCTCAACCGCATGACCAGCAAGGCGCGCCGGGTGGTCAAGGACCTCTTCAAGCTGCTCCTCGACGAGCCCCAGTGCCTGCCCACCGAATGGCGCCTCCAGGCCAAGGGGCCGGGAGACACCGCCACCGCCCAATTGGTCGCCGACTATCTGGCCGGCATGACCGACCGCTACGCCCTCGACGAACATCGCCAGCTCTTCGACCTCCAGGCCCGCATCTCATGACCTTGAACTTGTTCCACCATTTCCGCGGCGAGATCGTCGCCATCCTCGATTCCCTCATGGCTGGCGGTATTCTGCCTGCCGGACTCGCCACCGGACGCATCGCCGTCGATCCACCGCGCGAGGAAGCCCACGGCGACTTGGCGACCAACGCGGCCATGGTGCTGGCCAAGGACGCCGGCATGAAGCCCCGCGACCTGGCGGAACTTCTGGCGCCGCGTCTGAAGGCCCTGCCCCAGGTGACCGGCGTCGAGATCGCCGGGCCCGGCTTCATCAATCTGCGCCTGGCCGACGGTTTCTGGTGCGAACGCTTGCGGGACGTGCTGCGCGCCGGGGCCGCCTACGGGGATTCCCCGATCGGCGCTGGCGCGTCGGTGAACGTCGAATACGTATCCGCAAACCCCACCGGCCCCATGCATGTGGGCCACGGGCGCGGCGCCGTGGTCGGCGACGTGCTGGCGGGGCTGCTGGAAAAAGCCGGCTACAAGGTAACTCGCGAGTACTACATCAACGACGCCGGGGCCCAGGTGGACATGCTTGCCCGCTCGCTCCACCTGCGTTACCGGGAAGTCCTGGGCGAGGAGATCGGGGCCATTCCCGAGGGGCTCTATCCCGGCGAATACCTGAAGCCGGCGGCGGCCAAGCTGGCGGCCGTGGACGGCGAACGCTGGCGGGATATGCCGGAAGCCGAATGGCTGGAGCCCGTCCGCGCCTTCGCCCGCGACGAGATGATGGCCCTGATCCGGGAGGATCTGGCGGCGCTGGGAGTGCGCCACGACGTCTTCACGTCCGAACTGGCCCTGGCACGGGCCGGCAAGGTCAAGGCGGCGCTGGACGACCTGGCGGCGCGCGGGCTGGTCTACCAGGGCGTGCTGGAGCCCCCCAAGGGCAAGCTGCCCGACGACTGGGAACCGCGCGAGCAGACCCTGTTCCGTGCCACCCTGTTCGGCGACGACGTGGACCGGCCGGTGATGAAGTCGGACGGGTCCTGGACCTACTTCGCCACCGACATGGCCTATCATCGCGACAAGTTCGAACGCGGCTTCGCCGGGATGATCGACGTCTGGGGCGCCGATCACGGCGGCTACGTCAAACGCATGCAGGCGGCCGTCAAGGCGCTGACCGGAGGCAAGGGCGACCTGGACGTCAAGCTCTGCCAGATGGTCAATCTGCTGGAGAACGGCGAGCCGGTGAAGATGTCCAAGCGCGCCGGCACCTTCGTCACCCTGCGCGACGTCATCGACCGGGTGGGCAAGGACGTGGTGCGCTTCATCATGCTGACCCGCAAGAACGACGCCCAACTGGATTTCGACCTCGCCAAGGTGCTGGAGCAGTCCAAGGACAACCCGGTCTTCTACGTCCAGTACGCCCACGCCCGCGTCCATTCGGTGCTGCGCTTGGCGACCGAGCACTTCTCCCCCGCCGAACTGGCCGCCGGGGCCCTGGCCGAAGCCGAGTTCGGCCAACTGCGCGATCCGGCCGAAATCGCCCTGATGCGCACCATGGCGGCCTGGCCGCGCCTGATCGAGGGCGCCGCCCTTGCGCACGAGCCGCACCGCCTGGCCTATTACCTGGAAGACTTGGCCGCGCGCTTCCACGCCCTTTGGAACAAGGGCAAGGACGATGCCGAGTTGCGTTTCCTCCTTCCCGATAACCGACCGTTAACCCTTGCCCGTCTAGGCTTGATCCAGGCCGTAGCCCTGGTGATCGCTTCGGGATTGAAGGTGTTCGGGGTTACGCCGGTCGAGGAGATGAGATGACCGCGGACCGCCATGACCCCCGATTCGGCGAGCAGGACTCCGTTCGCCCCCCGGAATTCGCCGCCATGCCCTCCCCGCAGGAGGAACTGGGCCCGTTGGGCCTGGAATTCGAATCGGTGCTGGCGCCCAAGCCGCGTCGCCGCACCGGGCTGAGGCTGTTCCTCGCCTTCGTGGCCCTGATGGTGGCGGGCGGTGCCGCCGGCTGGTATCTGCTGGGCGACCGGCTCCGATCGGCCGAATCGGGCGGCGACGTGCCTACCGTGCGGGCCGAACTGTCGCCCGCCAAGATGCGGCCCGAAAATCCGGGCGGCATGGACGTTCCCAACCGCGACAAGACCATCTACGACCAATTGGGGTCCGGCGAAGCCAAGGAAGGCAAGGTCGAGCGCCTGTTGCCACCTCCCGAGGAACCCCAAGCACCGCAGCCCGCGCCCGTTCCGCCTCCGGCTATCGCCGCCGTGCCGTCGGAACCGCCGCCGCCGCCGGCCGCTCCCGATCCCACGGCGCCCCTGCCGCG
>JAMOBD010000032.1 GCA_039908345.1 Magnetospirillum sp. WYHS-4 | reverse complement strand
GAGCGCTTCGCCGAACTGGCCGCCCGCCTCACCGGGCCGGGCGGCATCCTGCCGGGCGGCCGGGTCGCCCTGTTCGGGCGCGACGACGAACGGCCCCAGGCGCTGGCGCTGCTGGAAGCCGTTCCGTCCGAACGCCGCATCGACTTGGTGGGCGCCCTCGATCTGCTGGAGGCCTATGCCTGCCTGAGGCGCTGCGCTTTCTACGTGGGTAACGATTCCGGCCTGATGCATCTGGCGGCGGCGGCGGACATTCCGACCCTGGGCCTGTTCGGGCCCAGCCCGGCCAACCAGTATGCCCCCTGGGGCCCCAAGGCGGCTTTCGTGCAGACCGCCATTCCCTACGCCGACATCTTCCCGCCCAACTTCGATCCCAAGGCCTCCGGCACCCTGATGGATTCCTTGAGCGTCGACATGGCGGAAGCGGGCGCCCGCGCCCTGTGGGAGAAGCTGGCATGAAGCTCACCGCCCTGATTTCCGTGCGCAACGAGGAACGGCAACTGGCCGACTGCCTGGAAACGCTCCGTTTCGCCGACGAGATCGCGGTGCTGCTGGACAAGTGCACCGATGCCTCGCGCGACATCGCGCTCCGCTATACGGACCGCATCCTGGAAGGAAGCTGGGCGCTGGAAGGGGAACGCCGCAACGCCGGCATCGCCTTCGCCACCGGCGAGTGGGTGTTGGAGGTGGACGCGGACGAACGCGTGCCCCCCGAACTGGCGGACGAGATCCGCCGGACCGTCGAGACCACGCCCTGCGACTGGCACGAGATCCTGGTCGATAACTATATCGGCGACAGGCTGGTGCGCTGGGGCTGGGGCGCGTCCTTCGGCAAGGCCGCCTATCCGGGCCTGTTCCGCAAGGGCGTCAAGACCTGGGGCCCGCAGCGGGTCCACCCCAGCCTGAAATGGGCCGACGGCGCCCGCAAGGGGCCGATGCTCCGCCACCGGTTGCGCCATTACGTGGACCGCGACATTTCCGACATGATCCGCCGCCTGGACAGCTACTCCACGGCGCGGGCGAAAGACCTGCGGGACGCCGGGAACGTGGGGACACTGCCGGCCAACATCCGCCGGCTTTTCTCGCGCTTCTTCAAGTGCTACGTCCTGCGCAAGGGTTACCGGGAAGGGGGCTACGGCTTGCTGATCGCGCTCTTTGCCGGGCTGTTCCCGCTGCTGTCGCACCTGAAGGCCAAGCTGGAAAGGGACTGAGCCATGGCGCGCATCGTGATCGCCGACGACGGCATCGTCTTCGACGGCCGCACGCCGGAACAAAAGCCTTTGGGCGGCGTCGAATCCTCGGTCTGCTTCCTGGTCGAGGAACTGGCGCGGCGGGGCCACGACGTGTCGGTTTACAACATGTGCGAAGCGCCCCTGGACCACAAGGGCGTGCGTTGGCGCCGTTTGCGTGACGGCCTGCCCGACGATGCCGACCTCTACATCGCCAACCGGGGCGACAGGCTGATCCCCCTGGTTCCGAAGGCGCGCAACCGCGTCTTCTGGACCCACAACCCGGCCCGGTACGTGCTGAAGTGGCGCTATCTGTGGAAGCTATGGCGCTGGCGGCCGGTGGTGGTGTTCATCGGCACCTACGCGGCGACCACCCTGCCCCGGTGGGTGCCCGACGGCGGCCGCAAGGTCATTCCCTACGGCATCCCCGACATTTTCCGCAACGCCCCGTCCGTCGAAGGCATCCCCGCGCCGCGCGCCGTCTTCACCTCCAATCCGCTACGCTCGCTGGACTGGCTGCTAGGCATATGGGAATCCAAGGTGCAGCCGCGGGTGCCGGGCGCCGAACTGCATCTGTTCACCGGCGCCGCCACCTACGGCGCCGTCGGCGATGCAAAGGCAGAAGCCATGGAGGCGATTCTCGCCAAGGCGCGGGCTTTGGCGGGCAAGGGCGTAGTGCTGCGCGGCCCGGTTCCCAAGGCCCGATTGATCGAGGAATTGCTTGCCGCCCGCGTCATGCTATACCGGGGGGACCTCAACGAGACCTTCTGCCTCGCCTTGGGCGAGGCCCAGGCCCTGGGAGTGCCTTGCGTGGTGCAAAGGCTGGGCTCGGTGGTCGAAAGGGTGATCGACGGGAAAACGGGGTTCATCGCCGATGACGACGCCGCGTTCGCCGAAGCCGCGATCCGCCTGCTGGCGGACGAGGAATTGTGGCGGGCCCAGCATGCCGCCGCCTTGGACAAACAACGCCGCTGGGGTTGGCCCGAAGCGGCAGCCGCCTTCGAGGAGTTGATCCGCTGATGCGTGTCCTGCAGGCCATGGCCGGAGCGGAATTCGGGGGCGCCGAGGCCTTCTTCGTGCGTCTGGTGCTGGCGCTGCACCGCGCCGGTCTCGAACAGAAGGTCGTCATCCGCGAGAACCCGCGCCGCGCCGCGGCCTTGCGGGCCGGCGGCATCGAGCCCGTGCAGTTGCCCTTCGGCGGTACCTTCGACTTCGCCACCGGCTTCGCCTTCAAGCGCGAGGTCAAGGCCTTCCGGCCCCAGGTGGCGATGACCTGGATGAACCGGGCCACCAAGGCCTGCCCGAAGGGCGACTTCGTGCACGTGGGCCGGCTGGGCGGCTACTACGACCTGAAATATTACCGGCACTGCCAGCACCTGATCGGCAATACCGAGGACATCGTCGAATATCTGGTCAAGCAGGGCTGGCCGACGGAAAGGGCCCATTACCTGCCCAACTTCGTCAGCGAGGAAAAGGCCCGGCCGCTGTCGCGCAAGGAATTCTATACCCCGGATTCGGCGCCCCTGGTGCTCGCCATGGGCCGCCTGCACGAGAACAAGGCCTTCGACGTGCTGCTGCAGGCGGTGGCCCGCGTGCCCGACATCTACCTGTGGCTGGCGGGCGAAGGCCCCTTGCGGGCCGATCTGGAAAAGCAGGCCAACCACCTGGGCATCAAGCCGCGGGTGCGCTTTATGGGCTGGCGCGAGGACACGGCGGCGCTGCTCGCCACCTGCGACCTGTTCGTCTGCCCGTCGCGGCACGAGCCGCTCGGCAACGTGGTGCTGGAAGCCTGGGCCCAGGGCGTGCCCGTGGTCGCCGCCGACAGCGTGGGACCGGGAATGCTGATCGACCACATGGTCAACGGCGTCCTGGTGCCGGTGGACGACGCCATCAGCATGGGCAAGGCCATCCGCCACGTGCTGGAAGACAACGTCTTCCGTTCCGCCATCGCCAACGCCGGCCGCGCCGCCTACGAACAGGGCTTCACCGAACAGCGGGTGGTCGAGCGCTACCTGTCCTTCTTCCAGCAGGTCACCTCGTAATGTGCGGGATCGCCGGCATCCTGGCTGCGCCCGGCGCAACGCCGTCCGGCGCGGTCCTGGATCGCCTGCAGGACGCCCTTCGCCACCGCGGCCCCGACGGCAGCGGCCGCCATGTCGAAGGCCGCGTCGGCCTGGTTCAGACCCGGCTGGCCATCATCGACCTGGAAGGCGGGCGTCAGCCCTTGCATGCCGGAGGCGCCACCCTGGTGGCCAACGGCGAGGTCTACAACTATCTGGAATTACGGGACGGCATGAAGGATTGCCTTTTCGCCACCCATTCCGACTGCGAACCGCCCTTGCATCTTTACCTGGGGGAGGGGCCGGCCTTCACCAAGCGCCTGCGCGGCATGTATGCCATCGCCCTGCACGATCCTGCCCATGACCGGCTGCTATTGGCCCGCGATCCCTTCGGCATCAAGCCGCTCTATGTGGCCGAGACGCCGGCTGGCCTCGCCTTCGCCTCCGAGGCTCAGGCCCTGGTGGCCGCCGGCCTGGTGGCGCCCGTGGTGAACCGGACGGCGCGCGACCAGCTTCTCCAGCTCCAGTTCGCCTGCGGTCGCCAGACCCTGTTCGAAGGCATCCGCCGCGTCCTGCCCGGCGAGACCCTGGTGCTGGAAGATGGCTTCGCCGCCCGCCAGGAACAGCGCTCCCCCCTGCCCGACGGCGGACCGGTGCCGATCTCGGAGGGTGCGGCGCTGATGGAACTGGACCGCCGGCTGAACGATACAGTGGGCATCCACCAGCGCTCCGACGTTCCCTACGGCATGTTTCTCTCGGGCGGTATCGATTCGTCGGTGCTGCTGGCGATGATGACGCGGCTCAACGAACGTCCGGTACAGGCCCTCACCGCCGGTTTTCCGGGCACGGCGGCCAGGGATGAACGCGACCACGCCCGCGCCGTCGCCAAGGCGGCGGGGGCGGACCATCACGAAGTCGAATTCACCGCCGACGACTTCTGGCGCCTGCTGCCCGAGGTGGCGGCGACCCTGGACGACCCGGTGGCCGACTACGCCATCCTGCCCACCTACAAGCTGGCCGCCGCCGCCCGTGCCGCCGGACTGAAGGTGGTGCTGTCGGGCGAAGGCGGCGACGAATTGTTCGCCGGCTATTCCCGCTACCGCCGAGCCGCCCGTTGGCGCCTTCTGGGCGGGCGGCCCATGCGGGCCAAGGGCATCCTGGAAGGCCTGGGGGTACTGCGCCACGAGGACCGGGCTTGGCGCGATCCCATCGCCGCCGTGGAGGCGGAAGCCCAGCGCGGTGGCCGATCCCGTCTTCAGGCCCAGCAGGCCGTCGACGTGGCCGACTGGCTGCCCAACGACCTGTTGCTCAAGCTGGACCGCTGCCTGATGGCCCATGGGGTGGAGGGGCGGGTGCCCTTTCTCGATCCCATCCTGGCCGATTTCGCCGTCCGCCTTCCCGACTCCCTCAAGGTCAAGCGGGGCCTAGGCAAGTGGTTGCTGCGGCGGTGGCTGGAAACCGCCCTGCCCGCTGCCCGGCCCTTCGAGCGCAAGCGCGGATTCACCGTGCCGGTCGGGGATTGGATCGCCGCAAGGGGTCGGACGCTGGGGCCGCTTGTTGCCGCCCAGCCGGGCATCGCCGAGGCATGCCGCCGCGAAGCCGTCGAACGCCTTTTCGCCTCTGCCGACCCCAAGGCCGGCAAGGCCGCATGGACACTGCTGTTCTACGCCCTCTGGCACCAGCGCCATATCCTGGGCCGCCGGTTGGCACCGGATGCGATGGAAGCGTTGGCGGGATAGGGATTACGGTTGCCAGAGCACCCGGTTGCGGCCCCGTGCCTTGGCTTGGTGGAGCATGGCATCGGCGGCCAGGCCAACGAGGTGGCCTTCCCGCCGCAAGGCGCAGATTGCGATGCATTCCCACGCTCCCGGAAGGGGGCGGAAGCGTGGCGCCCTCTTCAAGGCCGCGTCATGCCGGCGCGGTGAGGCGCTGGCGGTAGCCTTGCAGTCCCAGTTCGTCCAGCACCAGTTGCTCCTTGCGGGCCAGTTCGGCGGCCGCCTTTTGGTCGCGGTTGCGCTGGGCGATCTCGTATTTCTTCAAGTCGCGGAAGGCTTCTCGCAGGTCGTCGCGGGCGCGGGCGATTTCGACTTCGGCGCGGGCGATGCTCTCCTTCAGGCGTTCCCGGCGTTCGATTACCGCCTCGGCATAGTTGCCGTACAGAAATCCGGCCTCGTTGGGGGCGCGGGCAGCGATCCTCTGCTCTTCGATCAATTCCGTCTCCAAGCGCTTGAGCCGCGCCTCCAGGTCGTCCAGGACCCGCAGCAACTCGCCCAGTCGTCGACGCTTCTCGTCCACCTGCCATTCGTGCAGCCGGATCAGATTGTGCAGATCGCCCTTCGCCATGGTCCTTCATCCCCTCACTTGATCGGTTTCGGCTTCGGTTTGGCGCCGGGTTCTGGCATCTCCAGGATCTCGGCCAGCCGCTTATAGCAGGTCGCCAAGTCGGTCTTTTCCGCCTTTCTCTGGGTCAGGAACTCCTCCATGCGCGGCCAATAGTGCATGGCCTCGTCCACCGCCGGATCGCTGCCCTTGCGATAGGCGCCCAGGCGGATCATTTCCGCCATGTCCTCGTAGACCGACATCATGCGCCGGGCCCGGCCGATGATGGCATTCTCCTCGGCGGTGTTGCAGTCTGGCATGGTACGCGACACGCTGCGCAGGATGTTGATCGCCGGAAAGCGGCCGCGCTCGCCGATGGCGCGGTCCAGCACCACATGGCCGTCCAGGATGCCGCGCACGGCGTCCGAGATGGGCTCGTTGTGGTCGTCGCCTTCCACCAGCACGGTGAACAGGCCGGTGATGTTGCCCTGGCCGCGCGCGCCGGGCCCGGCACGCTCCAGAAGGCGGGGCAGTTCGGCAAAGACCGAGGGCGTATAGCCCTTGCTGGCTGGCGGCTCGCCGGCCGACAGGCTGATTTCCCGCTGGGCCATGGCGAAGCGGGTCACCGAATCCATCAGGCAGAGCACCTCGCTGCCCTGGTCGCGGAAGAATTCCGCCATGGCGAGCGTCACGTAAGCCGCCTGGCGGCGCACCAGGGGCGGCTCGTCGCTGGTCGCCACCACGACGACGCTGCGGGCCATGCCTTCTTCGCCCAGGTCGTCTTCGATGAACTCGCGGGCCTCGCGGCCGCGCTCGCCGATCAGGCCGATGACGCTGACCTCGGCGTCCGTATGGCGGGCCATCATGGACAGCAGAGTCGACTTGCCGACGCCGGAACCCGCGAAGATGCCCATGCGCTGGCCCCGGCAGCAGGTCAGGAAGGCGTTCATGGCCCGCACGCCCAAGTCGATCTTGCCGCCCACCCGCTGGCGGCTGTGGGCGGCCGGCGGCGTATTGTGGATCGGATAGGCACGCCGGCCGATGGGCAAAGGCCCCTTGCCGTCCACCGGTTCGCCGAAAGCGTTGATCACCCGGCCCAGCCAGGACCGGTCGGGATAGATGGCCGGCTCGGTGGCGCCGATCTCGGCCCGGCAGCCCAGCCCGACCCCGTCCAGCGATCCGAACGGCATGAGCAGCGCCTTGCCCTGGCGGAATCCCACCACCTCGCAGGTCACCCGGCGGTCGTTGCGGCCGATGACGACGCAGTGGTCGCCGATGGACAGGCTGCCCTGCACGCCGCCCACCTCGACCAGCAGACCGACGATGGCGGTAACCCGCCCGTAAACCGCATAGTCCGGCAGACGCTCGATTTCGCTCAGGACGTTGTGGACGATGACGGTCACTTTTCCCCCTTCGACGGGCGGATTCGGCGTGGGCGAATCCAGGATTATTATGGTTAGCGAGTCTTTACGTTTGGTAAAATCGCCGAAATTCAAGGATTTCCGCAATACCCCTGGCGGCAGCACGAATTTTGTGATTAACGATAGTTAACGGGAGGGCTAATCCAGCCATGCGCGTGCTGCTGGTCGAAGACGATGCCATGGTCGCCGAGAGCATCAAGCTGATGCTCGGGTCCGAAGGTATGGTGGTCGATACCACCGACCTCGGAGAGGATGGGCTTGAGATCGGCAAGCTCTACGACTACGACATCATCATTCTGGACCTCATGCTGCCCGATATGGACGGCATGGAAGTCCTGCGCCGGCTGCGCGATGCCCGCGTCGAGACGCCGGTGCTGATCCTTTCCGGCCTCACCCAGCCAGACACCAAGGTCAAGGGCTTGGGCTCCGGGGCCGACGACTACCTGACCAAGCCGTTCAACAAGGCGGAGCTGATCGCGCGCATCCAGGCCATCGTGCGCCGCTCCAAGGGCCACGCCCAATCGGTGATCCGGACCGGCAAGCTGACGGTCAACCTGGACGCCCGCACGGTGGAGATCGGCGGCCAGACCATCCATCTTACCGGCAAGGAATATGGCATCCTCGAACTGTTGTCGCTGCGCAAGGGCACGACCCTGACCAAGGAGATGTTTCTCAACCATCTCTATGGTGGCATGGACGAGCCGGAATTGAAGATCATCGACGTCTTCATCTGCAAGCTGCGCAAGAAACTGGCCGACGCCACCGGCGGGGAAAACTATATCGAGACCGTCTGGGGCCGCGGCTACGTGCTGCGCGATCCCGAAGTCGCCGCCAAGCTCGCCGACTGACCTGCCGGGGCAACGAATCCGGGTTTCAAGCGGGTTGGCCACCCCGGCCGCGACGCGGCTTCTTGCCGCCCGGCCCGACCCGGTCTACCTTGGGCAGGCCTTGGGGGGAACGGAAACCGCATGCGGCCGGAAGAGGAGAGAACCAGACGCTGGTTGGCCGAACTCAAGGCCCATCCCGAATGGGCGGGCCATCCGCTGATGACGGAGCTGGAGCGGTTGGCGGAACGCTACATCCGGTCGGGACGCCAGATCGACAAGCTGGCCAAGATCAGCGACCGCGGCCAAGCCCAACTCAAGGACGCCCGCGACCAAGCCGAGGCGGCGACCCGCGCCAAGAGCGAATTCCTCGCCCGCATGAGCCACGAGGTCCGCACCCCGATGAACGCCATCATCGGCATGTCCCACTTGGTGCTGCGGACCGATCTGACGGCCCAGCAGCGGGATTATGTGGTCAAGCTGCACGGGGCGGCCCGGCTGTTGCTCGGCGTCATAAACGACATCCTGGATTTCTCCAAGATCGAGGCCGGCGAACTGGAACTCGAAGAGGCGCCCTTTTCCCTCGACGAGGTGCTCGACACCGCGATCAACATGGTTGCCCTGCGGGCCGAGGAAAAGGGCTTGCGGCTTGCCTTCTCCGTGGCGCCGGGCACGCCCCGCTTCCTGGTGGGCGACCGCCTGCGGTTGGGCCAGATCCTGATCAACCTGGCCAACAACGCGGTAAAGTTCACCGACTGCGGCGAGGTCGCCGTGGGTATCGAACCCGACGAGGTGACGGAGGATCGGGTCCGCCTTAGGATTTCGGTCCGCGACACCGGTATCGGCATGACCCGCGAGCAGGCATCCAAGCTGTTCCAGTCCTTCGCCCAGGCCGACAGTTCCATCACCCGGCGCTATGGCGGCACCGGCCTCGGACTGGCGATCTGCAAGCAACTGTCGGAACTGATGAACGGCCGCATCCGCGTGTCTAGCGAGCCTGGCGTCGGGAGCACCTTCATCGCCGTGGTCGACCTGGGCTTGGCCGACGAGGATGAAGTCCGGGAATCGTCCACCGCCGAACTGGCCGGCAAGGGCATCGGGCTGGTGCCGGCACTGGCCGGGCGGCGTGTCCTGCTGGTCGAGGACGACCCGCTCAGCCGGCAAGTGGCAACCGAATTCCTCAAGGGGATGGGGATGGTCGCCGATACGGCGGAAACGGGTCGCGAGGCGCTGGAGAAGATGAAGGGGCAGTCCTTCGATCTGGTGCTGATGGATATCCACATGCCGGAAATGGATGGCCTGTCGGCGACGCGGCGAATCCGCAAAGACAAGCGGTTCCGCGACCTGCCGATCATCGCAATGACCGCCCAGGCCATGGCGGGCGACCGGGACCAGAGCCTTGCCGCCGGCATGAGCGACCACCTGACCAAGCCCATCGATCCGGGGGCCCTTTCGGCCACCCTGCTGCGTTGGATCGCCCCGGCCCCCGCCGCCGGGGCCCGGCCCGCGGCCAAACCCGCGTTGACCCGGCTTTCCGGACTGCCGTCCCTTCCCGGCATCGACCTGGCTCAGGCGCTCCGCATGCTGGCGGGCAACCTCAAGCTCCTGCGGGCGTCTCTATTCAAGTTCCGCTCCGACTACCGGGAGCTGGGCCGCAAGATGGACGAAGATCTTGCCGCCGGCCGTCTGGATCTGGTCTTGCGCGCGGCCCATTCCATCAAGTCAGGAGCCGGGTATATCGGCGCGATCGATCTCGCCAAGCGGGCCAGCCAGTTGGAAATGGCGGCCAAAGACAGGAACGTGGCGGAAATCGAGGCCGCCCATGCCCCGTTCCGGAGCGAACTGGAAAAAGTCCTGACGGGCCTGGAGACTTTGGAAGACGATCAGGACTGAAGCGACCGGCCGCCGAATTTGTAGCCGGCGCCGGTCACGGTCAGGACGAGGACCGGCGCCTTCGGGTCGACCTCGATCTTGCGGCGCAGCCGGCTGACCAGGACGTCGACGATCCGATCGCCCGGAGCCTCGTCGGTGCCGCTGATGGCATCCAGAAGCTGGTCGCGCGACAGCACGCGACCATCGGCCTTGACCAGGGCGGTCAGCAGCTTGAATTCAGCGGGCGAAAGAGCCACGTTCTCGCCGCCCGCGCGGCTCAAGCGAAAGCGGGGGATGTCCAGTTCCCATTCCTCGAAGCGGATGACATCGGGGTGGGAGCCCGCCGAATCCGGCTTGCCGCCCGTCCGACGCAGCAGATTGCGGACCCGGAGGGCCAGTTCCTCGGGATCGGCCGGTTTGACCACGTAGTCGTCGGCTCCCAATTCCAGGGCGGTCAGACGATCGTCGCGCCCGGCCCGTCCCGTCAGCACGACGATCGGCATGGACCAGCGGGTACGCAGCTTCCGGGTCAGCACCAAGCCGTCGTCGTCGGGCAGGGTCAGGTCGAGAATGATCAGGTCGACCGCCTCCTTCTCCAGGATGTCGAACATCTTCTCCCCGGATTCGGCCACGCTGACGCGATAGCCCACCTGCCCCAGATAGGCTGCCAGGAGCCATTGGACGAACAGGTCGTCCTCTACGATCAGCAAGTGCCCGGGGTCGGTCATGACGCCGCATCGCCTCCTTCCCTGGTCTGGGTCCTGATGAATTCCGGTACATTCATACAGAGTTTCCCCTGCTTTTGCACCTTCTGCCCGCGCCATCGCCTCCCCCGTCCCGCCCCGCGGCGCCCGATTCTGACGCATTCATACGCCGTTTACATGGCCTTCGCACCCCAGTGACATGGCCGCCCTATCCTGGGTGCAATCAAGATAATTACACATTGTAGGGATAGGGGCACATCACATGACGGTTTGGTTCGAAAGGGAAAGGCTGGCAAGCGCGAGCATCGCCACCTCCTATGAAAGCGATCTCCAGGAACGGCACGCGGTGATCCTGGTCGGCGGCAGCGTCGAGGCGCGGGCCCGGATGGCCGGGGAACTGGAGGGTCACGCACTGTCGGTGGCCGGCGTTCCCACCGCCTTCGATCTTTTCCGCAGTATCGCCACCCAGGACTTCGCGGTAGCGATCGTCGATCAGGGCTTGGCGGAGCGGGATGGAGCGGCGTTGGTCGCGGATTTGCGCCAGGCCTCGCGCATGGCCATCGTGCTTCTGTGCGATGCGGGCGATCCCGACGGCCGCATCAAGGGCTACGAGGCCGGGGCCGACCTTTGCCTTGTCCAGCCCGCCTGCCCCCGGGAACTGACGGCGGCGGTGCGCAGCTTGGCTTCCCGGCGGTCGAGCCAGACGGTCGCGGTCTCCAGCGTCTGGATTTGCGACTTGGCCCACTGGAATCTGGCGGCGCCCAACGGCAAGACGATGCGGCTGACGTCCAAGGAAAAGGCCCTGGTCGAGACGCTGCTGGCCCAGCCCGGCGAGACCGTTCGCCGTTCCACCATTCTGCACGCCCTCGCCTACCCGGAAAACTCCTTCGGCAATCGCGCCCTGGACGCCCTGGTGCGGCGGTTGCGGCGCAAGGCCTTCGAGGAAGCGGGCCAGGAATTGCCGGTACAGACCGTTTACGGCCTCGGCTACCTGTTCTCCGCTCCCGCTCGCATGCTCTGATCCATGGCGTAATCGGTGAGTGGCTGCCCTGCCGCCACCTTCACCGGTTCAGCGGCCAAGTGGGCATAGCGTGCCGTGGTCTGGACCCGGGCGTGGCCGAACAGCTTACCGATCATCGGTGATTATGCAGCAAGGACTGCATGACGCAGAGGCGACAAGGAGGCGCGGCGACCGGTCGCCGTCCCGAAATCATCTTAAAGTTATCGTTTATCTTCAATGATATGGTGGGCGCGACAGGGATTGAACCTGTGACCCCTCCCGTGTGAAGGGAGTGCTCTCCCGCTGAGCTACGCGCCCGGACCCAGTGGGTCGGAAGCTGGCGATATAGCGGGCCGGCGGGTCTTCTGTCAAGCGGCCGGAAGACCACCCAGCAGTTCTCATTATGGCGTCGATCGGCGGTTTCTGGGGTTGCGGGGAAAGGAGGGGGTTGGTTTCCGTCGATCAAGCGGTCTGTGGCGGTGGGACTCCGGTTCGGATGGACCGGAAGAGACTGGCCCATGAGCGGAAGACGAGATAGGCGGTGATGGTGTGGATCTGCTCGAAGAGGCGCGTTCGTGCGACGGTGGCGATGTTCATCCTGCTCCCCCAGGTCACCGTCAGAAAACGCCTTGACGTAACCGCCGCCACCGACAAGTGGATCGCCGGACTGCCCCGGCTGGTTTTCTTCGCGTCCGCCTAAATTCCCAAGATATCCTTGAAATAGGCGATGGTGGGCTTGAGGCCCTCTTCCAGCGGCACAGTGGGCCGCCAGCCGATCAGGTTGGTCGCCAGGGCGATATCGGGGCAGCGCTGGGTGGGATCGTCGGCGGGAAGTTTCCTATGGACGAGCTCCGACTTGGACTTGGTCATCTTCATGACCAGTTCGGCCAGTTCCATGATGGTGAATTCGCCGGGATTGCCCAGGTTCATCGGCCCCTGAATATGGTTGGGCGCGTTCATGAGGCGCACCATGCCGTCGATCAGGTCGTCCACGTAGCAGAAGGACCGCGTCTGGCTACCGTCGCCGTAGATGGTGATCGGCTTGCCGGTCAGGGCCTGGACGATGAAGTTGGACACCACCCGGCCATCGTTGGGGTGCATGCGCGGCCCATAGGTGTTGAAGATTCGGGCGACCCGGATGTTCACCCCGTACTGGCGGAAATAGTCGAAGAACAGCGTCTCGGCGCACCGCTTGCCCTCGTCGTAACAGCCGCGCGGGCCGATGGGGTTGACGTTGCCGCGATAGGTTTCGGGCTGGGGATGGACCTCGGGATCGCCGTAGACCTCGCTGGTCGACGCCTGGAGAATCTTGGCCTTGGTCCGCCGGGCCATGCCCAGCATGTTGATGGCGCCATGAACCGTGGTCTTGGTGGTCTGGACCGGATCGAACTGGTAGTGGATGGGCGAGGCCGGGCAGGCCAAGTTGTAGATATCCTCCACCTCGACGTAGAGGGGAAAGGTGATGTCGTGGCGCAGCAGCTCGAAGTGGGGGTCCTGGAGCAAGGATAGGACGTTCTCCTTGGAGCCCGTGAAGAAGTTGTCCACGCAAAGCACGTCGCGGCCATCCTGAAGCAGACGCTCGCAGAGATGGGAGCCCAAAAAGCCGGCGCCGCCGGTCACTAGAACCTTCTTTCTGTAAGGCATTGCCTTCCCCCTGTGTTGTCCGGCAAAGCTAGCATCCGGGAATCGGTCGGCCAAGCCCGTTTCACCGCGCCGACAGCCCGCCGCGCGCCAGGACGGGGCGGTCCCCCAAGGCCAGGGCCTGGGTATAGAGATTGCGGTCTGCGACCAAGCGCAACGCCACTTCGCGGTCGGCCAGGGTATGGCGTTCCTCGGGGGCGCAGACGTGGCGCAAGCCCTTGCGGCGCGCCTCATCGCCGATGCCCACCTCGCGCCAAGCCGCCTGGGTGGGGGGTATCTCGCCGCTCTTCAGGGCCCGAACCAGGGCGGCGGCGGCATCGGAGCCGGACCCGCTCAGGCAGATGGAAGGGAGTACGCCCAGGTGGTGCAGGACATAGCCCGACGGCGCGACCAAGCGCGACCATGTGAGGGTGATCTCCCCGTCGTTGGGCAGGCGCAGCACGGTCTGCACCGACCCCTTGCCGAATGTGGTCGTGCCGGCCACCACCGCGCGGCCACGATCCTGCAGCGCCGCCGCGAGAACCTCGGCCGCCGAGGCGGTCTTCCCATCCACCAACAACACCAACGGCAATCCTTGGAGGCGATCATCCTCGGTCGCCTCGTAGTGCTGATGGCTGTCGCGATGGCGGCCGCGGGTCGAGACGATTTCCCCTTGCGCGAGAAACAGGTCGGCCACGGCCACGGCTTCCGACAGAAGGCCGCCCGGATTGCCCCGTAAGTCCAGGATGATACCGCGCAGGCGGCCTCCGGTCAGCCGTTTGAGGGCCTCCAACTCGCGAAGGATGCTCTCCGCCGTGTCCTGGTTGAACCCGCCGACCGCCAGCAGGGCGATACCGGAATGGGCCTGCGCGGTCACCGTGGGCAACACCACATGGGCCCTGGCAAGGCTCAGTTCTCTCGGTTCCGGCTCGCCTTCGCGCAGGAGGCGGAGCTTGATGCGGCTGCCCACCGGCCCGTGCAATTGGTCGGTCACCGTCTTCTCGTCCAGTCCGCGAAGCGGGACCTCCCCGACATGGGTGAGCCGGTCCCCGATCCGGATATCCGCACGGGCCGCCGGGGTGTGCGGCACGATCTGCGACACCCGGACTTCGCCCTCCAGGATGCGGAACAGCAGTCCGAGGCCGCCGAAGCCATCGCGCCGGGCCCGGTTCTTCTTGGCCTCCTCGGCCCCGGCGTAACGGGAATAGGGATCGTCCAAAGGCGCCAAGGCGGCGTCCAGAACGGTCTCCAGGAAGCGCTCCGTGTCAGCGGCGCGGATTTCCTCGGACCGGTGGCGTGCCGCGACTCCCACCTCAACCACCAGGGATGCCCACTTGCCGGCGTCGGTGTCGGCGGGCGCCGGAAAGCGCAGGCCTTCATAGCCTTCCACGGCCAGGGTGACCTCGCCGTCCACCGCCGCGATGGCCAATTCCGGATCGAGGCCGCTGAGCCCCTTCAGGCCCTCCAGGGCGAGCCGCCGGGCGGCGATGGGCTCCAGGGCCATCTCACCGATCCGCGCGAAGCCCGTGGCGATGGTTTTTTCCGCCATTTCGCGGGAAAAGGCTGCCCCGCCCTCTTCGGAAGGCACGCGCGAACCCACGCAGCCGCCGACGCACAACGTCGCCAAGCCGATGACGATCACCTTGCCTGCCCATCCCCGGGAGCGCATGGGGACCACTATAGGCGGTCCTCTGCCGCCCGTCACGTCCTTGCTATGGAAACCGGCCCTTCGTTCGAGCGATGGCCGAATAAAATATTCATAAGGGCGGGACGCCCAATTCCGCATGGAACCTTGACGCCATTCGGCGCGACCATGGAAACGTGGATACTTACGGAGGTTCCCATGGTCGATTGGATTTTCGACATCGTCTTGCCGGCCGGCATCGTTCTTTCCTTCGCGGCCTTCGCGCTTCTGGCGCGCGGCTGCGAGCGGATGTGAGGGCGTCATGACCGGTATCGACCTTCTTGGCCTGTCCCTGGGCCTGGCGGCGGTGGTGGCGTTGTTCGGCTACCTGGGCTACGCGCTGATACATCCAGAACGGTTCTAGGAGGAAAAGATGGACGCCAACGGAATCCTCCAGATCATCCTTTACATCGGGCTCGTGGTCGCCCTGACGCCTGTCGCGGGCGGCTACATGGCGCGGCTCTACGAGGGCAAGCTCACGTTCCTCGGCTGGCTGGAGCGGCCGATCTACCGCCTCTGCGGCATCGTGCCGGACAAGGAGCAGCACTGGACGGCCTACGCGCTGGCCCTGCTGGCCTTCAACCTGGCAGGGGCCTTGCTGTTGTACGGATTGCTGCGCCTGCAGGGCTGGCTGCCGCTCAATCCTGCCGGCATGGGGCCCGTCCCGCCCGACTTGGCCTTCAATACGGCGGTGAGCTTCGCCACCAACACCAACTGGCAGGCCTACGGCGGCGAAAGCACGCTCAGCTACCTGACCCAGATGGCCGGCCTGACCGTGCAGAATTTCCTTTCCGCCGCCACCGGCATCGTGGTGGCCGTCGTTCTGATCCGCGGCTTTTCGCGCCGCAACGCCAAGACGGTCGGCAACTTCTACGTCGACCTGACCCGCAGCCTGCTTTACCTGCTCCTGCCCATCAGCTTGGCGGGGGCGCTGGTCCTGGTTTGGCAGGGCGTGCCGCAGAATTTTTCCGCCTATGTGGAAGCGATCACCTTGGAAGGCGCCAAGCAGGCCATCGCCCAGGGGCCGGTCGCCAGCCAGATGGCGATCAAGCATCTGGGCACCAATGGCGGCGGGTTCTTCAACGCCAACGCGGCGCACCCTTACGAGAACCCGACGGCGCTCGCCAACCTGATCCACATGGTGGCGATCTTCGTCATCGGTGCCGGGCTTACCAACACCTTCGGCCGCATGGTGGGCGACGTCCGCCAGGGCTGGGCCATCCTGGCCGCCATGGGGCTTTTGTTCATGGTTGGCGTGGGCGTCACCTATTGGGCCGAGGCCCAGGCCAATCCGGCTTTGGCTGGACTGCTTGCCGATCCGGTCAACCTGGAAGGTAAGGAGGTGCGCTTCGGCATCGCACTCTCGTCCTTGTTCGCCGTCATCACCACGGCCGCTTCCTGCGGTGCGGTGATCGCCATGCACGACAGCCTGATGCCCTTGGCCGGCATGGTCCCGATGATCGACATGATGCTGGGCGAGATCGTAGTCGGCGGGGTGGGGGCCGGCTTCTACGGCATGCTGGTCTTCGTGGTGATCGCGGTCTTCATCGCCGGGCTGATGGTGGGCCGGACCCCGGAATACCTGGGCAAGAAGATCGAGGCCAAGGAGGTCAAGCTGGCGGTGCTCGCCATCCTGATCTTCCCCATCGGCGTACTGGGCCTGGGGGCGGTCGGCCTACTGGCCGGCGCCGACGCCATTCCGGCGGGCGGCCCGCACGGCCTGTCGGAGATTCTCTATGCCTACACCTCGGCAACCGCCAACAACGGCTCGGCCTTCGGCGGCTTCGGCGCCAACACGCCCCTTCACAACATCCTGCTGGGCATCGCCATGCTGCTGGGCCGCTTCGTGGTCATCGTTCCGGTACTGGCCATCGCCGGTTCCGTGGCGTCCAAGAAGACCGTGCCGCCTTCGGCGGGCACCTTTCCCACCCACGGCTGGCTGTTCGTCGTGCTGCTGGTCGGCGTGATCCTGGTGGTGGGGGGGCTCACATTCTTCCCTGTCCTGGCCTTGGGGCCCATCGTCGAGCACCTGCTGCTTGGCGCCGGCACCCTGTTCTGAGGAAGGCGCATCCATGAGCATCCATCGTCCGCAAGAGATTTCCCTGTTCGAGCCCGCCATCCTGGCGAGTGCGGCCAGGGACGCCGTGAAAAAACTCGACCCGCGCCAACTGATCCGCAATCCGGTGATGTTCGCCACCGCCCTGGTGGCCCTGATCGCGATCGTCCTGTCCATCCGTGACATCGGCGACGCCGGGGCCCATCTGGCCATCGAGGTCCAGATCACCGCCTGGCTGTGGTTCACCGTGCTGTTCGCCAACTTCGCCGAGGCGGTGGCCGAAGGGCGCGGCAAGGCCCAGGCGGCCTCGCTCCGCCGGACCAAGACCGAGGCGGTGGCCAAGAAGGTCGCCAGCCCGGAAGCGGCCTCCTTCGTGGCGGTGGCCGCCGAGACCTTGCGGGCCGGCGATCTCGTGGTTTGCGAGGCGGGAGACGTCATTCCCGGCGACGGCGACGTGGTAGCCGGCATCGCCACCGTGGACGAAAGCGCGATTACCGGCGAGAGCGCACCAGTTATCCGGGAATCGGGTGGCGATCGCTCGGCGGTCACCGGCGGCACCCGGGTGGTTTCCGACCGCATTGTGGTGCGAATCACGGTCGATCCGGGCCAGACCTTCCTGGACCGCATGATCGCCCTGGTCGAAGGCGCCAAGCGCCAGAAGACGCCCAACGAGATCGCGCTCACCATCCTGCTGGTCGGCATGACCATGATCTTCCTGATCGTGGTCGCCACCCTGCCGGTCTTCGCCTCCTGGTCCGGGACCAACATTCCGGTGGTCTTCCTGGTGGCCCTGTTCGTTACCTTGATCCCCACCACCATCGGCGGCCTGCTGTCGGCCATCGGCATCGCCGGCATGGACCGGCTGGTCAAGTTCAACGTGATCGCCAAGTCTGGCCGCGCCGTCGAGGCGGCGGGCGACATCGACGTGCTGTTGCTGGACAAGACCGGTACCATCACCCTGGGCGCCCGCCAAGCGGCGGAATTCCTGCCCCTGTCGGACGTCAACGAGCGAGACTTGGCCGAAGCCGCCTTCCTTTCCTCCCTGGCCGACGAGACGCCGGAAGGCAAGTCCATCGTCGCCCTGGCCCGACATCGCTTCAGCTTCGCCGATCCGGATCGCAAGGGCATGAGCTTCGTGCCCTTCACCGCCCAGACCCGCATGAGCGGTATCAACCTCAACGGCGGTTCCTGGGGGGGAGTGATGACCTCGGTCAGCGAAATCCGCAAGGGCGCGGTGGATGCCATCGTCGCCTGGGTGGCCGACAGGGCCGGCCGCACACCGGGGGGCCTGCCGCGCCAGTTGACCCTTCTGGTGGAACAAGTGGCCCGTTCGGGCGGCACGCCCCTAGTGGTGGCTCGCGATGACCGGGCCTTGGGCGTGGTCCACCTCAAGGACATCGTCAAGCCGGGCATCCGGGAACGCTTTGCGACGCTACGCGCCATGGGCATCAAGACGGTGATGATAACCGGCGACAATCCGTTGACCGCCGCCGCCATCGCCGCCGAGGCCGGCGTCGACGACTTCCTCGCCGAGGCGACGCCGGAAAGGAAGCTGGAACTGATCCGCGACTACCAGAAGGGCGGACGCCTGGTCGCCATGTGCGGCGACGGTTCCAACGACGCCCCAGCCCTCGCCCAGGCCGATGTGGGGGTGGCCATGAACACCGGCACCCAGGCGGCCCGCGAGGCCGGCAACATGGTCGACCTGGAAAGCGATCCCACCAAGCTGATCGAGATCGTGATGATCGGCAAGCAGTTGCTGATGAGCCGCGGCTCGCTGACCACCTTCTCCATCGCCAACGACGTGGCCAAGTACTTCGCCATCATCCCGGCCCTGTTCCTGGCCTCCTACCCGCAGCTTCAGGCCCTCAACGTCATGGGGCTGGCCAGCCCGCAGTCGGCGATCCTTTCGGCCATCGTCTTCAACGCGCTGATCATCATCGCCTTGATCCCGCTGGCCCTGAAGGGCGTCCGCTACAGGCCGGCGGGGGCCGAAGCGCTTCTGAAGCGCAACTTGTTCGTCTACGGCTTAGGCGGCCTGGTCGTGCCGTTTGCGGGCATCAAGCTGATCGACCTCGTCATCGCCGCCCTTGGCCTTGCCTGATCGGAGAAAAGCCATGCTGAAGGAACTTCGTCCCGCCCTGGTGCTGCTGGCCGTCATGACCGCCATCACCGGCATCATCTATCCCCTGCTGGTCACCGGCGTCGCCCAGATGGCCTTCCCCTGGCAGGCCGGCGGGAGTCTGATCGAGAAAGATGGCAAGGTGGTCGGCTCCGCCCTGATCGGCCAGGCCTTCAGCGGGCCCGGCTACTTCCAGGGGCGCCCGTCGGCGGCGGGAAAGGGCTACGATGCCGCCAACTCGGGGGGCAGCAACCTCGCGCCTTCCGCCAAGGCCCTGGCGGAAGGCGTCGCCTCCCAGGCCGAGAAACTGAAGGCCACCCATCCTGAAGAGACTGGGCCGGTCCCGGCCGACTTGGCGACCGCCTCGGCCAGCGGCCTCGACCCCCACATCTCGCCGGCCGCCGCCGCCTACCAGGTGAAAAGAGTGGCGGCCTACCGCCATATTCCGGTCCAAGAACTCCGCGATTTCGTCATCCGGCATACCGAGGGCCGGGAGTTGGGCGTCCTGGGCGAGGCGCGCATCAACGTGCTGCGCCTCAACCTGGCCCTGGACGAACGCTGGCCCATGAGGTGAACTGTCCGGCATGACCGACGACGAAACCCGTCCGTCCCCCGATGCCCTTCTCGCCGAAGCCCGGCGCGAGGGGCGCGGGCATTTGAAGATCTTCCTGGGCGCCGCCCCCGGCGTCGGCAAGACCTTCGCCATGCTGGAAACGGCGCACGAGCGTCGGCGCGAAGGCGGCGACGTCGTCGCCGGGGTCATCGAGACCCACGGCCGGCGCGAGACCGAGGCCCTGTTGGAAGGCCTGGAGCTGTTGCCGCCCCGCGTCGTCGACTACCGGGGCCGGACCTTCCGGGAAATGGACCTGGACGCTCTGCTGACGCGCCGGCCCACCATCGCCCTGGTGGATGAACTTGCCCATACCAACGTGCCCGGCTCGCGCCACGTCAAGCGCTGGCAGGACGTGGAGGAATTGCTGGCGGCCGGCATCGACGTCTATACCACCCTCAACATCCAGCACCTGGAAAGCCTGAACGACGTGGTCGAGCAGATTTCCGGGGTCAAGGTGCGCGAGACCTTGCCCGACGGGGTGCTTACCGTCGCCGACGAGATCGAACTGATCGACCTGCCGCCCGAAGACCTCATCAAGCGCCTGCACGAAGGCAAGGTCTACGTCCCCGAACAGGCCCGCCGCGCCGTCCACCACTTCTTCTCGCCCGGCAACCTGACCGCCCTTCGCGAGATGGCGCTCCGCCATGCCGCCGAGCGGGTCGACAAGCAGATGGTCGACTACATGCGGGCCCATGCCATCGCGGGACCCTGGCCCGCCCGCGAACGCATTCTGGTCTGCATCGACGAGCGGGTGGAAGCCACGCGCCTGGTGCGGGTTGCCAAGCGGTCGGCAGAACGGCGTTCCGCCGCCTGGGTCGCCGTCACGGTCGAGACCTCGCGCGATCACTCCCTTAACGACGAGGACAAGGACCGGGTAGCCGAAGCCATGCGCCTCACCTCCCAGTTGGGCGGCGAGACCGCTGTTCTCCAGGGGGACGATGTGCCGGCTGCAATCCTGGATTACGCCAGGGAGCGCAACGCGACGCAGATCGTGGTTGGGCGCACCAAGAAGCGGCGCTGGCGGCTGGGGAAATCGGTGACCGACCGCCTGATCGAACGGGCCGGCGAGTTCAATGTCCTCGTGGTGGGTGGCGAGGAGGAGAGCCGTCCCCGGTCCGCCCCGGTCCGTCCCCGCGTCAAGCCGTCGATTCGCGAAGGACTGGGCTACCTCGTGGCCCTGGCGGGAACGGTCGCCGCGACGGGGGCCGGATTTCTGATCGACCTCTGGCTGCCGGTCGCCAACATCTCGGTCGCCTACCTGATGGCCGTGCTGGTGGTGGCGATGACGGTGGGATTGCGACCGGCGGTGCTCGTGTCGGTGGCGAGCTTCCTTGCCTTCAATTTTTTCTTCACCGAACCCCGCTATTCCTTCGCCATCACCGATACCCAGAACATCCTGACGGTGGTCTTCTTCCTGATCGCGGCCGTAGCGGTCAGCAACATGGCCAGCCGCCTGCGCGCCCAGATGGAAGCGGCGCGCGAGAATGCGAAGCGAACCACCAACCTCTACGATTTCGGCCGTCGCATCGGCGCCGCCGCCACGCTGGACGACGTCCTCTGGGCCGTGGTTCATCATGTGGCTTCCACCCTTCGCGGCCGGTCCCTCGTCCTGCTGCCGGGCGCGCATGGCCTGGCCATCGCTGCCGGCTATCCGCCCGAGGATCAGATCGACGAGAAGTCGGTGGGCGCGGCCGGCTGGGCCTGGACCCATGGGCAGCCGGCGGGCCGGGGTTCGGCCACCTTGCCTACCGCCGAGTGGCTGTTCCTGCCCATGAAGTCGGTGAGCGGGCCCGTCGGGGTGCTCGGGGTGCGGATGCCGGAGGGGGCCGAAACGCCGACACCCGAGCAAACTCGCCTCCTGGAAACCCTGGCCGACCAGGCGGCGATGGCCATCGAACGCACCAACCTGGTGGCCGACGTCGAGGCGGCTCGGGTGGCTACCGAGCGCGAACGCCTGCGCTCGGCCCTGTTGTCGTCCCTCTCCCACGATCTGCGTACGCCCCTGGTCTCGATCAAGGGCGCGGCCTCGACCCTGATCTCCTACGGCGAACAACTGTCCCCGGACGCCCGCCACGACCTGGCCCAGAGCATCGAGGACGAGGCGGAGAGGTTGAACCGTTTCGTCCAGAACCTGCTCGACATGACCCGCCTGGAAGCAGGGGCCCTGAAGCCCAGGGCCGACTGGGCGGACCTGCGCGACATCGTCGCGGCGGCGGTGCGGCGCGCCAAGCGGGTGGCTCGTTCCCACGAACTCCGCATCGACATCGCCCCGGACATGCCGCTTCTCAGCCTGGACGCCGTGCTGATGGAGCAGGCCTTCTTCAACCTGCTGGACAATGCCTGCAAGTACGCGCCTGCCGGCACGCTGGTGAAAGTCTGGGCCCGCCGGACGGCCGCCCATGTGGCGGTCGAGATTTGCGACGAGGGGCCGGGCATCGCTCCCGAGGACCGGGAGAAAGTCTTCGACATGTTCTACCGAGTGGCCCAGAGCGATAGCCAGGCGGGAACGGGCCTTGGCCTAGCCATTTGCCGGGGGATCGTCGAGGCCCATGGGGGCACCATCCACGTGGAGTCCGGCCTGCACGGGTCCGGCACCTGCATCGTCGTCCACCTGCCGCTGCCCCCAGAACTTGACCTGAATGCCGGTGAGGATGAGGCTTGAGGCATGGGAAACCGCATTCTGGTCATCGATGACGAACCACAGATCCGGAAGTTCCTGCGCATTTCCCTGGCCGCCAACGGCTACGACGTGCTGGAGGCGGAGACCGGCGCCGCCGGCATCCGGGGGGCCCGCGACCAGGCACCGGACTTGGTGATCCTCGACTTGGGCCTGCCCGACCTGGACGGTCAGGAGGTGATCACGGCGGTGCGCGAATTCTCGGCCTTGCCGATCATCGTGTTGTCGGTGCGGGCCGGCGAGTCCGACAAGGTGGAGGCCCTGGACCGGGGGGCCAACGACTACGTGGTCAAGCCCTTCGGAATCGCCGAATTGATGGCTCGTGTCCGCGCCTCGCTCCGGCCGCACGCGGAACGCGGAGCGGCCGACATGCTGGATCTCGGCCCCATCCGGATCGACATCGGGCGGCGGCTGGTGCTGCGGGGCGGGGAGGAAATCCGGCTTTCCAAAAAGGAATGGGACCTGTTGGTCTTCCTGGCCGGCCGTCCCGACCGTGTGCTCACCCACAGGCTGATCCTCAGGGAGGTCTGGGGGCCGGCCCATGTCGAGGACACCGCCTACTTGCGGGTCTATATCAACCAGCTTCGTCAAAAGCTGGAACCCGACCCCGCCCAGCCGACCCTGATCCTCACCGATCCGGGAGTGGGATACCGGCTGAAGGTCGGAGACTAGCGATACTGTGCCTGAGGCCGTCCAAAACAGAGTGATTAGGAGGCGAAAAGGAAGCAGCCCGCCGACAAATTCCGCTCACGGGCTTTGAGCGGGGGCGGGAACCGAGCCCTTGCGCGCTTCCATGGTGTCATACAGAGCGACCAGGGAGCTTCCCAATTCCGATCGGGCGCCGCTGGTCTCCAGAGAAGGCAACAAGTCGAAGACCCAGAGAGCCAAGGCGCCGTCCCGGTGGATTTCGCGAAGGACCCGGGCCCGCACCTCCATGGAGTCTTCCTGCCATTGCTTGGCCAGTTCTTCCGCCCGATGGGTCAAGATCTGAAGGGAAGGTCCCCCGCCCTGGCCGGCCGTCTGCGCCAACGCGAAAGCCAGTTCATTCCGGTCGTTGGTTTCGTCACGGGGGGGCAGGAGTTCAAGAACCCAAAGTGCCAGCAAGGCCTGTTCGCGGATTTCCGACAGGACGCGGGAGCGGCTCTCGGCCGTCCTCGTGTTCCACAGATCGACGAGCGTCCTTGCCCGTTGGCCAAACCCATACCAATCCATCATCCAACCTTGTCGCAAGCGCTCCCTCCACGACCTCTCCATTCTAAGCCGATTGAGGAAACCGTTCAGCCCCGGCGAAAGCTACGCATGGAAGCGGCGATGCCGTCAAGGGCTCCCCTCAACCGACCGTCAACGCATCGATGATTCGGCACTCGGCGGCTACTTGGCCGGTGCAGTTCGCCATGCGCAATAGTTCGCGCCGCAGGCGGGTAAGGTCGGCGATCTTCCTTTCCACCTCCTCCAGGTGCCGGACAACGCGCCGATCGGCATCCTCGCACGATTGTTCCGGATGATCCGCCAGCCACAGAAGGGCGCGAATATCCTCGATGGCAAACCCGAGATCCCTGCCGCCACGGATGAATCGGAGGCGCCGGACATGATCTTCGCCGTATTGGCGATAGCCGGCCGCCGTCCTTTGGGGCGCGGGGA
Organism: Magnetospirillum sp. WYHS-4; assembly: GCA_039908345.1. NCBI lineage: Bacteria > Pseudomonadati > Pseudomonadota > Alphaproteobacteria > Rhodospirillales > Rhodospirillaceae > Magnetospirillum > Magnetospirillum sp. WYHS-4. The sequence goes on along the minus strand of JAMOBD010000032.1, from coordinate 10,862 downwards.
GCAAGCCGATTTTCTCGTAGTAACGGATGGTCTCGATATTCACGCCGGTCCATTTGCCCAGCAGACCGATGCTGATCGCGGATTTCTCTTTCATGGCCCATTGACCCTGTAGCCGCTCCAGGGTCCATCATGGGCGCAAGAGGAATTTCTGTCCAGCCGGAGGAACTTGTCATGACGTCGACCGCGACCCGCTGCAGTGGATCCGGGTGCTGTGGCGCTCCGGCCCCCGTTTCACCGGAGGTTCCGGCATCCGCGGCGATCGAAGGCCAATCCTTTCGCGTCACCGGCATGTGTTGCCTGGAGGAGGTGAGGGTTCTGAAAGCGGCGGTCGGTCCGTTGGTCGGGGGGGAGGACAATTTATCCTTCGACCTGTTGAACGGCAGGATGTCCATCAAGGCCGATGGGATTTCCCAGGACAAGGTGATTGCCGCCGTTGCCCGCACCGGCATGGAGGCCGATCCATGGCAGGCGACTTCGGCCGTCGATAGGGGGCGTGACGAAGCTTCCCGTCGCCGGCTTCAGGCATGGATGGCGGCCATCAGCGGCGTGGCCGCGATGGTCGGATGGGGACTGGAGACTTGGCTCGACTCCGCGGTGGTCCCGGCCCGGACCGCGGAGGCGCTGGCGATGGCGGTGGGGCTATGGATGGTGCTGCCGAGGGCGATTCGTGCGGCCCGATCCTTCCGTCCCGACATGAATCTGCTGATGACCATGGCGGTGTTCGGTGCCGTGGCCCTGGGAGACTGGCTGGAGGCGGCCATGGTCTCGGCCTTGTTCGCCCTGTCGTTGGCACTGGAAGGCTGGAGTGCCGGGCGCGCCCGGCGTGCCATCGCCGCGCTGATGGATTTGGCCCCGCCTGTCGCCAGGGTGAAGGGGCCGGATGGTCGCGAAACCATCGTCTCTCCGGCCGATGTCGCCGTGGGTGCCATCTTCCTGGTTCATCCCGGCGAGCGCATTCCCCTGGACGGGCGGGTCGTGGCCGGAGAAAGCATGGTCGACCAGGCCCCCATCACAGGGGAAAGCATGCCGATATTCAAAGGTCCCGGCGCCGATGTCTTCGCGGGGACGATCAATGCGGACGGCGTGTTGGAAGTGGAAAACTCCAAGCTTGCCCAAGAGACCACCCTGGCCGGTGTGGCCCGGTTGGTCGATGAAGCCCAGAGCCGCCGGTCCAAGGTGGAACGTTGGGTCGACCGCTTTGCCGCCGTGTATACGCCCTTCGTGCTGGCCTGCGCGGTCGCGGTGGCCTTGATTCCGCCGTTGGCGTTTGGAGGAGCATGGCCCGATTGGGTGTACCGGGCGCTGGTGTTGTTGGTGATTTCCTGTCCCTGCGCACTGGTGATCTCTACTCCGGTGACGGTCGTGGCCGCCATGGCCTCGGCCGCGCGGGCAGGGGTCCTGGTCAAGGGAGGAGAGCACCTGGAGGCTCCGTCGCGCATCGCCGCCATCGCCTTCGACAAGACGGGGACCGTTACCCTGGGGCGTCCCGGTGTCAAACGGGTGCTCGCGCTGGACGGGGGGAGCGAAGCGGAGGTCCTGCATGTCGCCGCGGCGCTGGAATCCCGCAGTACCCATCCGTTGGCCCGCGCCATCGTCGAATGTGCGGCCGCCCAGGGTATCCGGCCGCCCCCGGCCGATGATGTTCGCGCCTTTCCAGGCAAGGGGGTTCAAGGAAGCATCGGCGTATCCGCCGTCTGGCTAGGCTCTCCCCGGTTCATGGCGGAACGGGGCGCCGAGACGTCCGCCGTGCGCGAAGCGGCCGACGGTTTGGCGGAAGAAGGATGGACCGTGGTGGCCGTCGGCGATCGGGATCGTGTGCTGGGCCTGATGGCCCTGGAGGACCCTATCCGTCCTGAGGCGGGCGTTGCGCTGGCCTCCCTGCGCCAAGCGGGGGTATCCACCATGATCCTTCTGACCGGAGACCACGCGGCTGCCGCCGACCGGGTTGGCGCCGCCCTGGGGTTCGATGAAGTCAGGGCGGGATTGTTACCCCAGGACAAGAGTGCCGCCATCGACGAGTTGGTACGGCGACATGGCCACGTGGCCATGGTCGGGGATGGCGTCAACGATGCGCCCGCCATGGCGCGTTCGTCCCTTGGCATCGCCATGGGCGTGGCGGGCACCGACGCGGCCATCGAGACATCGGACTTGGCGCTGATGTCCGACGATCTGACCCGCTTGGCATGGCTGATCCAGCATTCGCGGCGCATGATGGGCCTGATTCGCTGGAACATCGGCTTCGCCCTGGGGGTCAAGGCATTGTTCACCTTGCTCGCCATGGTCGATGTGGCCACCCTTTGGGGGGCCATCGTTGCCGATTCGGGGGTGTCGCTGCTTGTGGTGCTCAATGGATTGCGGATGTTGCGGCCCGCGAGCGCGTCGTCACTGCCGGACAAAAGCGCGATTCTTTCCAATCCCGAGGGAATCGGCTATGGTTCCTCTGCTTGGGCAATGGCACGTGGGGGCCGCCCTTGATGTGTAAAGGCATGGGATGCCCAGGGGGCTGCGTTCGGGTCTGGGACCCGTCGCGACGGTCCGGGGGGTCGGATCATCGGCCTGCGCATCATTGGAAGGCGGTTGACAGGAACGATGGGCACAGAACTTCAACTGGTCCACTGGACCGAGGATTTGAGCGTCGGCATACCGGCGGTGGACGCGGATCACAAGGTTCTGATCGACCTTCTCAACCAGATCGTCAAGGCCAAGGATGGCCCTGAGCCGATTTCCGTGATCGGCACCGTTCTCAATGTTCTCGGCCATTACACCGACTACCATTTCACCCGCGAGGAACTCGTTCAGGCGGCGGGGGGCTACCCAGGGCTGGCGGCCCATCATCGTATCCACGAGAGTCTCAAGGAATCCGTGGAGCAGTACCGGTCGCGTTTCATGGCGGACCCGGCCTCGGTGGACATCGACGATCTTTACGTCTTTCTCAAGGACTGGCTTGTCGAGCACATCATGTCCGAGGACAAGGCCTTCGCCCCCTACGTGGCCAACACGCCCGAGGCCGAGGCGGCAGCCGAATCCGTCCATTTCGTATCCCTGGACGATATTGATTTCGATGACATGGAAAACGATCCGTTCATGGGGGGAAGATCGTGAACGGCAAAATATGGGCACTGCGAGCCTATGATATCATCTAGCGTACGGGACGAGGATCCCATGCCATGAATTCGACTAGCCTTGACCTGTCTTTCCTTAGGATGCTGGTAGTCGACGATAACCAGTTCATGCGGAGTATCACAAAGACGGTCTTGTCTGCGTTTCATTGCCGCAACATACGCGAGGCCGAAAATGGGGTTCAGGCTCTTGAGGTGCTCCGCGGCGGCTTTTCTCCGGACATCATCATCACCAACTGGAACATGCCGGAGATGGACGGAATCACCTTCGCGCACAATATCCGATCCGATCCGGACAGCGTGAACCCGTATACTCCCATCGTCATGGTGACGGGGCATTCGGAACAACATCGGGTGCTGGCGGCTCTTAACGCCGGCATCAACGAGTTTCTGGTCAAGCCCGTGACGGCAAAGGGCCTCTACAGCCGTCTGGCCGCCGTGATTCTGCGACCGCGTCCCTTCGTCCGGGCGAAGGACTTCTTCGGTCCCGACCGCCGCCGCCGCCATGATGCGGCCTATCGTGGAAGAGAGCGTCGCAAGAGCCACCCATGACCGCCACGACGAAGGGCCAGCCAGTTTGGGCTTGACAGCGGCAAGATGATAATTATTGTCGCTATCATTCCAGGACGGCAGTCGCCGACGGGTCTGGTCAGAGACAAAGGGAGCTGTATGGTCATGCGGGCGGATGTTTCGAAGGGAAGTGGCGGCGTGGACAATCTCCTCACTCTCGCGGATTTGGGGCCGGAACAGGCGGGGGTCGTCGTCTCCATCGAGAGCCCGGACCCGGTGTTCAAGCGGCGCATGATGTCGCTGGGCATGGTGCGCGATGCCGACGTCAGGATCGATCGCACGGCGCCGCTAGGCGACCCGCGCACCTATATCGTCAAGGGCTATCCGCTCGGTCTTCGCGGCAAGGAAGCGCGGGCGATCCTGGTTCGCCTGAAATAGCTCCAGATTCCATTCCGAATAGAGGGACTCGACCGATGAGCTCGACCGTCACGGTTGCCCTGGTGGGCAACCCGAACGCTGGCGTGACCAGTTTGCTGAACTGCTTGACCGGAGCCAGGGAAAGCGTCGCCAATTATCCCCGTGTGACGGCTTCCAAGGTCGCCCGCAAGGTGTCCCATCGAGGGGTCGAGATCAACATCGTCGACGTTCCGGGCATCTATTCCCTGTCTTCCGGGGCGGCCGACGATCGGCCGGGATGCGAATATCTGAATACGGAACCGCCCGACATCGTGGTCAATGTGCTGGACGCCGGGCAGTTGGATCGCGGCCTGTTTCTGACCACGCAGCTGATCGAGTCCGGCATCCCGCGCATCACCGTTTTGAACATGAAGGATGAAGCCCGCCGGGCGGGTATTCGCATCGATACACAGACGCTGGCATCGGCGCTCGATTCCCCGGTCTTGGAGACCTGCGCCATTAAGGACGAGGGCGTCTCGGAACTGCTCGACGCCATTGTCGATTACGCCACGTCGTCGGCCCGTCTTCCCATCCGCCTCCACTACGACAAGCACCTGGAGCAGGCGATCGTCCGTGTCCAGGAGCACCTCGAGAAGCTGCACCCTCACGAATTGTCTCCGGCCCAGTCGCGCTGGCTTGCGATCAAGCTGCTGGAAGGAGACGACGAGATCGTCCGTCGCGAAAGCAATCACGAGACGCTGATTGGCGAAATCCTGCGGGAGCGGGAGGCCCTCGTTCACGAACACGACGAGGACCCGGCCATGATGTTCGCGTCGGCGCGGTTCGCCTTCGCCCATGGCTTGCTTTCCGAGGTGCGTCACCAGGACAACGAGCCTACCACCAGCTTCAAGATGACCAAGGCCCTTGACGGAATTTTCCTCCACCGCACGCTGGGCCTTCCTCTCCTGCTCGCCATCTTGTGGGTGATGTTCGAGACGACGTTTTCCTTAGGTTCCGTGCCGACCGATTGGATCAAGGCGGGGGTCGAGGCCATCTCCCAGGGAGTCGAATCGGCGATGCCCGAAGGAATGGCCCGCGACCTGATCGTCAATGGCGTCATCGCCGGCGTGGGCGGGACCATCGTTTTCCTGCCGAACATCGTCATCCTGTTCTTCTTCATGGCCGTGCTGAGCGGTACCGGCTACATCGCCCGCGCCAGCTTCCTCATGGATCGCCTGATGCATGGGGTGGGCCTGCACGGCACCACCTTGATCCCCATGGTCGCCGGATTCGGGTGTAACGTTCCCGCCGTGATGGCGACGCGCGTCATCACCAATCCGCGGGCACGATTGATCGCCATGCTGATCGCGCCGTTCATGAATTGCTCGGCCCGCCTGCCGGTGTTCATCCTGTTCGCCGGCGCCTTCTTCGCCGAGGCGGCGGGAACCGTGGTCTTCGGCATCTACATGCTTTCCATCGCCGCGGCGATGCTGTCGGCGGTGCTGCTGAACCGGATCATTCCCGGCAGCGGTGGCGAGGCCTATGTCATGGAACTCCCGCCCTACCGTCTGCCGACCCTGCATTCGGTCCTGCACCACATGTGGGACAGCGCCCAGGGTTTCATCGCCAAGGTGACGGGTGTCATCCTGGTGGGGTCGATCGTGATCTGGTTCCTGCAGGAATTCCCGCGCGACATCGCCTATTCCCAGGACTTCGAGACCGCCATCGCCGCGGTCGAAGCGCAGCCGGCCAGCGAGGAAAATACCCTGGCGCTCAACAAGCTGAAGGCCGTTCAGGCTCAGGAAAAGCTGGAAAAGAGCTACCTTGGGGTTGTTTCCCACCTCGTGGCACCGGTGCTCGAGCCGCTGGGGTTCTCGTGGCGGGAAACGGCGGCCGCTCTCACGGGGTTCGTGGCCAAGGAGGTGGTCGTGGCCACCTACGCGGTGATTTTCGCCCAGGAAAAGGAATCGGTGGACCTGACCAAAGCCTTGGCGGCGGCGATGTCGACGTCGACGGCCCTGGCCTTCATGATCTTTACCCTGCTCTACGCCCCATGCCTCGCCACCATCGCCGTCATCGGCCGCGAGTCGGGGCGTTGGGGATGGGCGGCCTTCTCTGTCGGCTACTCGTTCGTTTTCGCATGGATATTGGCTCTGATCGTCCGCCATGTCGGTCTCCTGATATTCTGATCCATATCGCCTCGTTCCCGCGTGCGAAGAAAGGGATATTCCCGACAATGCGCGTCCGGGTTGATCCTTGATGCGGGCCCGCGCCCCGCCCCGAAAATGGGGCGGGGCGCGTGGGGCAGATTCCGTTGCGCCACCTGTTGACGGCGGTCCCTTTCATCATTACGTGACAATGTGGGGGAAAGTCTCCGGTGGGGAAGGAGCGGTGCGGTGGGAGAATTGCTTTTTACCGATGATCTGAGCGTCGGCGTGGTCGAGATCGATCTTGACCACCAGACCCTTGTCGCGCTGATCAATCTTCTCGACGACGCCATCGAAGGCGACCACGGAGTCGAGAGCGTCGCCAGCGTGCTGACCGCCTTGACGGAATATGCCAAGTACCATTTCCTCCGCGAAGAGTATCTGATGGCCGCGGTGGGGTATCCCGGACTGGACGCCCATGTGCGCGTGCACGAACGCTTCAAGGCCCGCCTGGGCGAGCTACTCGCCCTGCATGCCGCGGCCCCATCCGCGGTGAACGCCAGCGACGTTCTGGACCTAATGAAATCCTGGCTGTTCAACCACATCAAGATCGAGGACCATCGCTATGTCCCGTTCATGGTCGGGAAGGAGTATGAGATCGCGGAAGCCAACCGCCGGGTCATGGACGAACTTGCCGACCTGTTCTTCGAAAGGGGATGCGACGATACGATCGGCTTTTCCGCGGCTTCGCCAATGTACGGCGCGAAATGAGGATCTGATCGGGGATTCATTGGTGCGAAGAATGAGGTGGCGATTCGGCCGGATACGCCGTCGGCTTTCTTCCCGCATGGATTGGCATAACGCTTGACGCAGTCACCCGATGCCGTCCTTGGATGACGGGAAAGACGCTTTATATCAATGAGATGTATGAAGATGTCCGGGTGGGGGCGCGGGGGGTGCCGATCTGAAATTGACCGGACCCGAGGCCCGTTGATAGTATTGGCCGGCCGGAGTTCGGGCCGGCTTCCGGGGGGGGGCCGTTCGGTCCTCGCCTTTTTCCCGGACGGGGAGCGTGATGCCGAATATCCGACATCTACAGAACATCGCCCAGGGAGCGGAGAAGTGGAATGCTTGGCGCGAGCGCGAGCCTGATGTCGTGCCCGATCTCGCGCAAGCCGATCTTGAGGAAGCCAAGCTCGCGGGGATGAATCTCGGCGGTGTCCTCATGCCGCTCGCCAATCTCAAGAGGGCCGATTTGAGCGGGGCGGATTGCACGCTCGCCAATCTGTCGGGAGCCAATCTCGAGGAAGTCAACCTGGGCGGCGCCAAGATGGAGGGCGCCAACATGGCGGGAGCCTATCTGCTCAGGGCCAACCTGTCCGGTACGATTTTGCGGCGGGCCAACCTGTCCGGCGCCGCGCTGGTCGGCAAGGTGAATCTTACGGGGGCCGACATGTACGGTGCCGTCCTGTCGGGCGCGAGGCTGTCCGGAGCGTTGCTGTCGGGCGCCAATCTGGCGAATTCCATTCTCGCGGGGGCCGATCTGCGCGAGGCGGACCTTCAGGGGGCGAACCTGGCGGGCGCCGAGATCAGCGGTGCCAAGTTCGACGGCGCCAATCTTACGGCCACCGTTCTCGACCGCCCGTCGATCCAGGATCGACGGGCCCCGCCACCACCCAAAGCACTGGAGCCGGTGCGGCCCCCGGCGCCGGAGGTTCCCGTTCCGGAAGAGCCCCCTTCCGTCGACGAATATCCCGTCGACGAGGTTCCGGAAGACGACCGGGCCTACTTCACTTACGAGACGCGCGATGCGGCCATCCTGTTGTTTCATGTGGTGGGCTTCGCCAGGCGCACGCCGAAGGAAAAGCAGGAATTCCTCGGGCTGCTTCGGCGGTACGATACCAATGTCCGGCATGTCGAGGGCGCCGCCGCCGAGGCGTTGGCGGGCGACGTGATCGTCATGACGTTTCAAAATTCCGTGGCGGCATTGATTCACGCGACCAATTATCTGACGGTCTTGGGCAAGCTCGGCGTTCATTCCTATGCGGGCGTCAACTGGGGTGAAATTACCGTGCGTCGCGACATGGATACCGATAATGTGGAATTGATCCTCAACTCGATCGCGCCGAACGCGCGACTCGATCCGATCGGGCAGCGGGGAGAAGTCCTGGTTCTCGAGGAACTTCATTCCCGTCTATTGGCGGAGGGGGCTCCGTTCGAGTTCGTCAAGGTGCAGCGTGCCTGGAAGCTCATGGGCGATGACAAGGGAACCGAGGTTGATGCCGTCTGCTATCAGGTCCTTCCCACAAGATCGCTTGATGCGGGTCAGGCTCCCGGCGTGTAGGATGCCGGGCACCGGCAAGGTTCGCGAGGATCGGGGCTATTGTACGACCTAACCGAAAAACGGATTCTCTACGCGTCTCCCGACCCCTCCCTACTTCTGTTCCTGCGGGCGGCAAAGGTGTCGTCCGTCGTTCAAAGCCGTTCGTCGTCCGACGCCCTCGATAAGCTTTCCAAGATTCCCATCGACATCGTGATCTGCAATGCCTTCTTGCCGCCGGCCAACGGCATGGAGTTCGTGAAGCAGGCGCGCCGGAACGGATTTTCCGGAATCGTCGTATTGATCGCGGATCAGGCCGATATCGGCATCGAATTCATGGAGACCGCCAAGGAAGCCGGGGTCGACGAGATGATCGGAAGCCACGGCAGATCCCAGGATCTGCTCCGCGTGCTTCGGCGTCTTTGCGGCAGTCCCGATGGCGCTCCGCGAAGGCCGGATGTCAGCCACCGACTGTACTCCTCCCGCCAGACCCTCATGCCGGTAAATAGCCGGAGACGTTCCGGGAATGCCTCTCCATCCTCACCCGGGGCGCCGCCGGAAGACGAGGACATCGAGGCGGCCGAGGAGTCTCCGGCAGGACCCGCCGTCGATGTCGCGCCCGTTTCCCCGGCACCTGCGGATCGTGAAGAAGCCGATGGGTCGCTTCCGGCACCTCCTGCGGCCAGTCCCGCTTCTTCCGTTCCGCCACAGGGGCAATCGAAGCTTTCCATTCAGAAACTGGCCGAATTCGTGGCGAAAACGAAGGCGGATCGCGATGCCGCCGCGACCAAGGGAAGGGAGACAGGAAATTTGGACGCTCCGGGCGGGCCCGTCAGGCCGGCTCCCGCTCCATCCGTGCCGCCGGATGAGTCTTCGGTTTCCCCCGTAACGCCCGCCGCCGGGCGACCGCCGGATTCTCCCGCGTCGGCACCCGCAAAGCCTGTCCCGAAGCCGAACGTCCCCGAGGCGCCTCCGTCGGCGGCTGCTGCTCCCGAACCGCCTCCGCCCGTGCCGGCCCCCGCCGAACCGCCTCCACCCAAGCCGGCCCCCGCCGAACCGCCTCCACCCAAGCCGGCCACCCCGCCAACGCCGTCACCGATACCGGCTCCCCCCTCGCCGCCGCCGCAGCCCACCATTCCACAATCTCAGGACCAACTCCTGGCTCGGCTGCGAGGGGCGGACACGACGGCGCCGCCGCCTCCGTTGGCGATGCCGGGCCGGCCGCCTTCCGCTCCCGCGGCTTCGGCGTCCCCATCCTTTTCGCCCGCCTCGCCGGGGCATGACCCGCTCATGGGGGCAATGCGTGGGGCGGAGGGGGGATGGCCGGACACGTCGGTCGATCCTCTGCCTCCCATCCCCGAGGCCCCTCTCCTGGCGATGTTGCGGGAGGAACAACAAGCGGCCTCCGCGGGAGCTCTTGCGCCGCCGGCGGGGCCCTCGCCCGAAGTCCCAGCATCCACGCGGGCTCTTTCCTCGGATCAACTCCTCGACGCCTTGCGTTCGAGGCGGAGTCCCGGCAAACGGTGATCGCCGTCTTTCCGGGGGATTCCCGCCCTGCCTGCCATTGGGGGGGCGCTACGGCTTCTTTCTGAGTTTGGCCGCGACCTCGCGCTGGCTCATCGCGTTGGGGTCGTCGGGACGAGGCCGTTCGGAAACCGCTTCCTTGACCGGCTTCTCCACCGGGGGCGCCTTGCTTTCAAGGCCGATGCTGGGCATCGTCTCGGGGACGGGCATCATGGGGGCAGGGGCCTCGATGTCGGTCTTTCGCCGTTTCAGCGCGGCGAACATGGGGATATCGTGACGGCGACGGTCCGGTCCGAAGTAGCTTCCCGTGCGGATAAAGGAGCGACGGCGTTCGATCACCGAGTAGATCCGACGGTAGACCGACGAAACCGAAATGGGCTTGGCCAGAAACTCGTCGACTCCGGCATCCCGTGCCTCGATCACCCGGTTCTGTTCGGTATGTCCGGTCAGCATGATGACGGGAAGGAACGGTGCGATTCCGCCGCCGCCCTGGCGAACGGTGCGGACAAAATCCAGACCGTCCCGTGTGGGCATGTTCCAATCGACGAAGGCGATGTCCACTGCAAATCTCTTAACGATATCCAGGCCGCCATCCACGTTATCGGCGATCTGCACCCGACCGACCCGAAGTCCCTTTAAAATAACCGACATCAGATTGCGCATGAATGCGTTATCATCGACAACCAGGATGTGCAGATTCTCCAGGTTCAGCCGCTTCATTACACCAATGCCACCCCAAACCGGATATCTGAAACTATCGGCAAGCCGAAACTTGACAGCCTTGCCCCCAGCGACGCCCAGAAAAGAGCCGGCACGTGGGCCCCATACCCATCGGAAAAATATCCG
>JAMOBD010000031.1 GCA_039908345.1 Magnetospirillum sp. WYHS-4 | reverse complement strand
GAAGCCACGCCTTCGGTCCCGGAGACGGAAGCGCCGATATCGAGCGCGATGGCGCCATCCTCGCTGCCCGCGGCATCCGCCACGGTAAGTTCGGCCGCATCGGCCACCGCCGCCACGTCCACGGTCAGAGTCCGGGTGACGGAAGTTTCATCCCCGCTCGCGCTTTCGCGGGACGTCGCCGTGATGGTCAGATCGAAGTCCGCGCTGGAATCGGCGGGCGGCGTAATGGTCAGGCCTTCGAGCTGGTTGGGGGTCAGAGTCCAGGACCCGTCCCCGTTGTCCGTGCCGGCACTGAGGGATGCCCCTTCGGGAATCCCGGAAATGGTGACGCTCAGGCTTTCGGAACCGTCAAGATCGGTGAGGACGGCGTCGATATCCAACGCAATCGCCGTGTCCTCGGCGCCGCTGGCCCCCTGGACATCGAGTTCGGGAGCCTCGGCCGCGACATCGCGCGCCACCGTGGAAGTCGCGGCGTCGTCCTCGACGACCTGGGCTTCGGCATCGTCCGGCGGGACTTGGTCCGTCCCGGCAATGGGAAGAGCTTCGTCGGCGGCAACGCTACCGGTGGGCGTCTCGACAACCGCGGGAGAAGCCGCCTGGGGAACCGCATCGTCCGCCGTCAGTAGGGGATCGTGTTCGACGTTGAGTATCGGCGCATTTCCGGCCCCATGGCCGCCCTCGGCCGCGACGCCCGCGCCCACCGGACTGCGCGGCGCATCGCCTGCCGCGGTCTGCTGCCCGCCTCCGGCGGAAACGACGGAATCCTCGCCGAACTGCGGCGGCGTGCCTTCATTGAAGAGAGATCCTTCCGCCGTCGTCCTCGCCATCGTCGAGTCGGCGGTCGTGGAACCGAAGTGAATGTTGGAGAGATCGGCGAGATTCTCGGTCTCGACATTGCCGAGGTCGGCCTGTTCGACCGCTGCCCGGACCGGGGATCGCCCCCCATCCCCCGACAGCACCGTCAAGTCGTCCAGAATTTGTTGCTCTTGTTGGTCCGAGCCCGAACGTTCGACCTTGTCAGCCATCGCCTTCCCTCCACCGCCAAAAACCCACGGGAAGGTCTACTTCCCGTCTCACGCCCGACCGGCCTTTGTTCGACCGTACCGAACGGCTTACCCTTGGCCTTGTCCCGGCCGAAAGGAGAGACAGCCGGAACGGCGGGATGGATATCCCCGGTTCAGGCTTTCCCTACGTTCTTCGAGAGTACGGCGCGGAAGGCAAGAGAAGCAATTCGAATCGCCACTCCCTGCCATATAGGATCACGACCGTGATCTTATTTGCGGACAGGCGTCCTGGCAATTCCGGACCAGGCCGCCAAGCGTCGGGCTGCCTCGGCCATATCCGCTTCGGCGCCGGCGAAGCAAAACCGTATCGAACGGTTGCCTCGATGAGGGTCGAAGTCGATTCCAGGAGTGGTGGCGACCCCGGTTTCCAGAAGCATGCGACGGCAGAAGGCGTCGGTGTCGCCGGTCAGGTGGGAGACGTCGGCATAGATATAGAAGGCCCCGTCCGCCGAGGCGAGCCGCGTCAGGCCGGCGGCGGGCAGGCGGTCCAACAGCAGCGCCCGGTTACGGGCATAGACGGCGACGTTGGCATCCAGCTCGTCCAGGCAATTGAAGACAGCGATGGCGGCATGCTGGGACAGCGTGGGGGGCGAGATGAAAAGATTTTGCCCCAGGCATTCCACGGAACGCAGCAGCATATCGGGCACCACCATCCAGCCCAGGCGCCAGCCGGTCATGCAGAAGTATTTGGAAAAGCTGTTGATCACCAGGGCCTGGCCGTCGAAGGCGAGGGCCGAACATGCCGGATCGCCATAGGTGATGCCGTGATAGATTTCGTCCGAGACCAGCCGGATGCCCCGGTCCCGGCAATAGTCCGCGAGCGCCCGCATCTCACGGTGCCCGACCATGGTCCCGGTAGGATTGGAAGGGCTGGCCACCATCAGCCCGTCCAGCCGGCCGGGCAAGCGGTCCAGGAGTTCGGGCGTCGGCTGGAAGTTGGTTTCCGGCCCGACGAAGACCTCGACCGGCTCCATGTCCAGGGCCTTGAGGATATTGCGATAGGCCGGATAGCCGGGACAGGCCAGGGCCACCCGGTCGCCGGCATCGAAAGCGGCGAGGAAAGCGAGGATGAATCCCCCCGACGACCCAGTGGTGGCGACGATGCGGCGAGGATCGACATCGACGCCGTATCGATCCCGGTAATAGCCGGCGATCCGTTGCCGCAGGGCCGGCAGGCCGAAAGCTTCCGTATAGCCCAGACGCTCCCCGTCGATGGCGGCCTGGGCGGCATCGAGGACAGGCCTGGGCGGTAGGGCGGCGGGCTGGCCGACCTCGAGATGAAGGACGTCCCCCCCTTCTGCGGCCCGCCGGTTGGCGGCCCGCATCACGTCCATGACGATGAAGGGCGCGATGGCCCCCCGTCCCGAAGCCTTGAGAGTCATCGTCTCTGTTCGTCGGCGCTGGAGGCCAAGCCGAAACCCCGGGGGTCCTGCCGGGCGGAACAACTCTTGGGAACGTCGGGCAAGCCTTCGGAACAGGAAATGGCGTTGACCAACCCCAGAACCGGGGTCGGCGCCAACCGGTGACCGCGGGCCGCCAGTTGCTGCTGGACAGCCGCCGGGAGGGTCGGTTCGTGGTACAGCACGTCCGAGGCCCCGCCATGATAGCTCCGGGGTGTGGCCACGGCCCGCTCCAGATCCTCCTTGCCCAGCAGGGTCCGGGCCGCCACGCCGGCCAGGACGGCCGGCGCCGAGGCTCCACCCGTGGCAGTCGCCCCCCAGTGGAACTGGTTGACGTGGTGGTTGATGGCCAGCATCGGCGTGAGAGCGGAATAGCCCCGCCCCCCGGTATCGGGCGCCGCGGCCAGGACGATACCGGTCCCTCGGGCCACCCGGCCGGTTCCGAACAGGTTGTTCAAGGTCACCGTGCACGCCACCGCCGAGCCGTCGCTGTCGACGACCACGAAGCCCGAGGCGGCGGGATTTTCCGGCCGCTCGACCGGTGGCGTCGGCAGGCTGGCGGCCGCGGTATGGGCTTCGCGGCGGATGCCTTCCCCCAAAGCCTGGAGGCGGGCCGGAGACATCAGTTGGCTGACGGTATCCGACGAATCGCCGGCCACGCCCATCCAGCGCCCCCGGTCCGCCATTACCCGCATGGCAATCTCCGCCACTTCGTGGTGCCGGCCCGCTTCGTCGGCACCCGCGAATTCGTCCCGCTTGAGAAGGACGGACCAGATCTGCCCGAGCGCCGTCCCCGCCGAAGCGGGCGGAGGCGAAAAGTGAGCGACGAGGTTGCCGAATGGAACTTTGACGGTCTCTTGCCATTGCGGCGTGTAGGTTCGCAGATCGTCGATGGTAAGGGTCCCGCCGGCGGCGGTGGCCGCGTCCGCCACCTGCTTCGCCAGAGGGCCGTTGTAGAAAGCGCCGGGCCCTTTGGATCGGAGCGTACCAAGCGTCCCCGCCAGATCGACCTGGGTCAGGAAATCCCGTTCCGCAAGGCTGCCGCCATCCTTGCGGCCAAAGATGCGTCGCGCTTCCGGGTCCTCCAGCAGCGCCGGCGCAACCGCGGCGATTTCGCGCGCCAGGGTGCGGGGAACCTGGAATCCGAAGCGGGCCAACTGCTCCGCCGGTCCGACGAGCTGCGCCCAGGGCAGGCGACCATACTTCGCATGCAAAGTATAGAAACCACGGGGGTTTCCTGGAATCGCGGAAGGCCGGCTGGCGCGGGCGGAAAGGGTGGCGGGCGATGAAGGGAGGAACTCCAGGACTTCCGTGGTGTCGAGCTTCATGTCCAGGGTCTTGCGCATCTTCTTGCGCGTCGCTTCCCGTCCGTCATGGACGACACAGACGCCGCCACCGCCCAGGCTGGCCGCCGATGGCAAGGTCACGGACAAGGCGAAATAGGTCGCCACCGCCGCATCGGCCGCCGATCCACCGGCCGACAGGATATCGCGCCCGATCAGGGCGGCCTGCGGTTCGTCGGCGACGACCCCCCCAAGGAAGCCCTCGACATAACCGATCATGCCCCGCTTGGCCTCATCGGTGGAGCCGCAGGCCGTCAGGCCGAAAAAGGCCAGCAGCGCTACGGATTGACGGAACCCGCATTGGAAACTAACCTGATGCCTCATGGCAAATCTTCGACCCCTTTTTCGATTCGCGGCGATGCTTGCTCTCTTGGCGTCGGCTTGGGTGCGTCCCGCCGAGGCGTCGCGCATCTCCTTTATCCGCGACGCTGAAATCGAGGATACCATCCGCGTCTTCGCTTCGCCACTCTTCCTGGCGGCGGGCCTCGAACCCTCGGCGGTCCATATCTACTTGGTCAACGATCGCGCCCTCAATGCCTTCGTGGCGGGCGGACAGAGGCTGTTCGTCAACACGGGCCTCATCATCCGCACCGAACATCCGGGACAGTTGATCGGCGTCATCGCCCACGAAACCGGCCATATCGCCGGCGGTCATCTGGTACGCACCCGCGAGGCCGTGGCCAACGCCACCGCGACCCAGATCGTCGCCATGATCCTGGGCGGCATCGCGGCGGCGGGCGCCGGACATGGAGATGGTGTGGGCGCTGCCATCCTGGGAGGGCAGTCGGCTGGCATGCGGTCCTTTTTCCAGTATAGCCGCACCCAGGAATCCTCGGCCGACCACGCCGGCATGAAGTTCCTCGACGACAACGGATGGTCGGCGGTGGGACTGCAGGAGTTCTTCAGGGTCCTGGAGGGCCAGGACCTCCTGAGCACGGATCGCCAGGACCCCTACATGCGGACCCACCCGCTGACCCGCGAGCGCATCGACCGGGTCGCCGAGCACATTCAGAAATCCCCCTTCACCAAGGCCGCCTTCCCCAAGGATTTCGATGTCCGGCACCGCCGCATGCGGGCCAAGCTGGTCGCCTTCATGGAAACGCCGGGAACCGCCCTTCGGCTGTACAAGGAAACGGACAACAGCCTGGAATCCCGCTACGCCCGCACCGTGGCCTATTATCGCAAGCTGGAACTCGACAAGGCCCACCAGATGATCGACGGGCTGATCGCCGAGAATCCCGGCGACCCCTATTTCCACGAGTTGAAGGGCCAGATGCTGTTCGAGAAGGGCCAGGTCGCCGAGTCGCTCGCCCCCTACCGGATGGCGGTCAAGTTGATGCCGTCCTCGCCCCTGCTGCGGGCCGACTTGGCCAAGGTGCAACTGGAACTCGAAGATCCCAAGCAGTTGGACGAGGCTATCGCCAATCTGCAGATGGCCCTGTCCTTCGACAAGGACGATCCTTCCAATTGGCGCCGCCTCGCCATCGCCTATGGCCGCAAGGGTGACGAGGGCATGAGCGCCCTGGCCCTGGGCGAAGAAGCCTTGTTGCAGAACAAGCCGGACATCGCGAAGTTCCAGGCGGTCAAGGCGGAGAAGCTCCTGCCCCATGGCTCGCGCGCTTGGCTGCAGGCCCAGGACGTCCTCCAGGCCGCCGACGAGAAGGCCAAGGCCAAGGACCGCTGATGCCGCGGCTTGCCGCCATCGCCACGGCCGTTCTGGCCTTGGCTGGGGCCTGCCAGACCGAACGCATGGCCGTGGGGCCCGAAGGCTCCATCTCCATCCTGGGTACCGATCCCTGGGACGTCCTTGCCGCACCGGGCGAGAGTTGGCGACGCCAGGGCCCGACGGCAAAGGGAGTGTCCCGATCCGACTTCGACGGCTTTTCCGCCTTGCGCGTCACCAACGGCGACGACGGCTTTGCCATCGTGCGGCCAATCAAGGCCATTTTGCCCGCCTCCCCCTACCTGACTTGGGCCTGGAACGCCGAACCCCACGGTCTCCAGGGCCATGCGGTCCATTTGCTGGTCGGATTCCGGGGAGGGCGGAACGGTGGAAGTTTGCGCGGTGGGCCCTGGTCCGGCGGCGATCTTCCGGACCACGACCGGCTGCTCGTCATTTCTTGGGGAGGATCGGCGTTGCAGCGCGGGTCCCTCCAGGTCGCGGAGAGAGACGGTTCGGCGCGCTATACCGCCCGTGGCGGGCGGGAGCAGGCCGGCATCTGGTGGCGGGAGACCGTCGATCTGCAGGTCCTTCATGCGCGGGCGTGGCCGGGCGACGATCGCAACGATGTTCACGTCGCCTTCATCGGCTTCGGGGCAGCGGAGGGACAACCGGCCGGGTCCGTCCGCTTTTCGGGCATTGGCTTGTCGCGCTGACGGCTTGCGCGGCAAGAGGGCATGGAGCATGATGCCGCGCCCTTGTTCATCCGGAGATTTGTCGATGTCGATTTCTCGCGTCCTTGGCGCCCTTGGCGCCCTGCTGATCCTGGCCGCGGCGCAGCCAGCCCCGGCCGCCGATCCGGCTTTCAACCCGGCTCAGGAAAAGGCGGTCCGCGAGATCGTCCGCAAGTACCTGATGGAGAACCCCGAGATCATCATCGAGGCGGTGGAGACCTTCAAGGCCAAGCAGGAGGCCGAAGAAGAGGAGCGGGTCAAGAAGGCAGTGGTGGAACGCCGGTCCGATCTGGAGAACGACCCCGATTCTCCGGAAGCCGGCAACCCCAAGGGCGACGTGACCATCGTCGAGTTCTTCGACTACAACTGCGGCTACTGTAAGCGCGTGGTCGCCATGCTGCAGGACTATCTGAAGGAAGACCCGAAGATTCGCCTGGTCTTCAAGGAATACCCCGTACTCGGCCCCGCATCCCTGGTCGCGGCCAGGGCGGCCATCGCCGCTTCGCGCATGGAAAAGGGCAAGTACCTGGCTTTCCATACGGCGCTGATGTCGGCCAAGGGGCCCTTGACCGAGGAAAGAATCTTCGCCACCGCCGGCGAGTCGGGAATCGACGTCGCGAAGCTGCGGAAGGCCATGGAAGACCCCGCGGTCGACAAGGCCATCGCGAAGACCCGTGCCCTGGGCAAGGAATTGGGAATCACCGGCACCCCGACCTTCGTCATCGGCAATGCCGTGATTCCGGGCGCCCTGCCCAAACCCGTTCTCCAGGACGCGGTGGCCTCCACCCGGAAGAAGTGATCGCGGCGTTTCCCGAATTTTGCTAGTCTGGACCGAAGGCCGATCAACGGACCGGCCGCAGGACGCACCGAAGACCCGGCCAACGGGCGCGACAGATGGGGAGAAGCACTATGACGCACGACAAGGACCGGCCGGCGGTGCCGGCCATCGAGACCATCGAGGAACTACTGGCCCACGGCAAGGTGCTGGAGGAAGAGGCTGCCGCCGGCTACGCCGAGATGGGCGATGCCATGGAGGTCCACAACAACCTCGAGGTCGCCGGCCTGTTCCGGCAACTCCAGACCTATTCGCTGAAGCATGCCGCGGAGATCGAGGAACGGTCGCGGGGCCTGCGAATTCCCCGGATCGCCCCATGGAATCTCAAGTGGCGGAACGGCACGGCGCCGGAAGCGGCCTCGATGACCGATGCCCATTATCTGATGAACCCATACCAGGCCCTGCGTTTGGCCCATCGGGCGGAAATGGGGGCGCACGATTTCTATGCCTCGGTGGCTGCCGCGACCGGCAACGCCGAAGTCAAGGGCATGGCGGCGGAATTCGCCGAGGAGGAAGCCGGCCACGTGGTGATGCTCGAGGAGTGGATGGCCCGCTTCCCCAAGCCGGAAGACGGCTGGGACGAAGACCCCGATCCCCCCGGCATGCCGGAATAGGCTACTTGACGGGAAGCAGCGAATAGCGGAAGCCGTCGCGCCCCTCGACCAGGATCAGAAGGTTCGGGCGGCCGGCGGCCTTTGCCTTTTCCACCTGGGCCAGGACCTGCTCGGGCAACCAGACGTCTTCCTGATTGACCTGCAAGACGACCTCGCCGCGCCGCAGTACCTTGGCCCCTTCTTTGTCGGGGTCCAGCAGGGAGACCACCACGCCCGTCGTTCCCCAGCGGAGTTCGAAGGCCTCGCGGGTCTTCTGCGTAAGGGACGCCAGCGTCACCCCCATGTGGGGCAAGGTCGCAACGGCGTTCTGGACAACCTTCCAGGCGGCCGGCCATTCGCCGGTCCTCAAGGTCAGGTCGACGGTCTGCCCGCCCCGCAGGACCGTTACCGGAACCTGGACGCCAACCCGGGTTTCCCTGACCAGGGCCAGGAGCCCTTCAAAGGTGGAAACCTCGCGATTGTCGAAGCGGAGAATCAGGTCGCCGCGGCGAAAGCCGGCTTCGGCGGCCGGCCCCCCCAGGGCCACGTCGCGCACCAGGACCCCCTTGGGCTGAGGTAAGCCCAGGGCCTGTGCGACGGGCGCCGAACTGCCCTGGATCTGCATGCCGACGAATCCGGCTTCTCCGGCCGCGGTCGATCCACTGGCCAAGCAAGCCACCCCCATGGCCGCAAGGGCCAAACGAACGCTCCCCATGCTCACGCGCTCCATCAGCAATGCGGTTCGGGCAAAGGCTCCAGCTTTTCCAGAATCATCTGCGCCGAAAAATCTTGATAGTCCAAGATCAGGCGCGGGGCGAGACCGTTGTCGAGTTGCAGCGCCTCCACCTCGTATTCCGGCGCCAGGGCCGGTTCGTCCGGAGAATAATAAGAGAGGCGCACGAGCCATCCCGGC
The DNA here is from genome assembly GCA_039908345.1 of Magnetospirillum sp. WYHS-4. Lineage (NCBI taxonomy): Bacteria > Pseudomonadati > Pseudomonadota > Alphaproteobacteria > Rhodospirillales > Rhodospirillaceae > Magnetospirillum > Magnetospirillum sp. WYHS-4. The sequence continues at coordinate 39,237 of JAMOBD010000031.1, read as the reverse complement.
CGGGCGAGCAGCGGGTCCGCCACCTCGGGAAGAGCCTCGATGCGCTGGCCGATATAAACCACGGCCTCGTGCACGCCGCCGCCGTCGGTGCCGTCGAAGGTGACGTGCGGCACATGGCCGCGCTCCTTGCCCGCCCGATCGATGATCATGGCGGTCTGGCGCATGGGGAAAAGGGTGTTGGCCGGCAACGGGAAGGTATGGTTTTCCGGCTCCGAGTAGATGGCCTCGCCGCCACCGGCGGGGCCGCTCAGCAGGGCACGGCCACGAAAGGTTTCCTCTTCGTCGTCGACGCGGCTGCGCACCACGAAGCGGTAGCGGCCGCCGTCGAAGGACTCCCAACTGGACAGGGAGAAGTCCTGCTGGACGACGCTCCCGTCCACGGCCGCCATCGACAGGGTCATTTCCTGGTGGGTGACCCAGCCGTCGCAGGCCTTCTCGGTGGCATAGGTCATGGCCCCGGTCACCGCGACGAAGGGACTGCCCTTGCGAATGGTCGCGGTCTTCACCGTATAGGACGCCTTGTAGGAAGCGAGATCGGCAGCCGCCGCCGCTCCGCCCCCCGCGACGGCAAGCGTCCATCCCAGTCCAAGCAGCGCGAGGAAAAACGGGCGCAACGGCATCGGAAGCCTCCCCTGACGCCGCTAGCCTATAGGCGGTTGCCGAATCAAGGCAAGGCAATCCTTGCGGAAACCGAAGGTCCGCGATATCCCTTCGCCACCCTTCACGGTCGGGATTCCCGCCCATGCGCGTGCTTACCGTTTTCGGAACGCGGCCCGAGGCCATCAAGATGGCCCCCGTCGTGCTGGCCCTCGCCCGGACGCCGGGAATCGATGCCGCGGTTTGCGTCACCGGCCAGCACCGGGGCATGCTGGATCAGGTCCTGACCCTGTTCGGCATCCGCCCCGACTACGACCTGGACATCATGCAGGCCAACCAGGGGCTCGGCCATATCACCACCGCCGTGCTGACCGGCATGGAAAAGGTCCTCGCCCAGTTCCGGCCCGACCGCGTGCTGGTGCACGGCGACACGACCACCACCTTCGCCGCCGCCCTGGCCTCCTTCTACCAAAAGGTTCCGGTCGGCCATGTGGAAGCCGGATTGCGCACCGGCAACGTCCATGCCCCCTGGCCCGAGGAAATGAACCGTCGCCTGGCGGATTCCATCGCCGATCTTTATTTCGCCCCCACCGAGAGGGCGGCGGAAAACCTGCGGGCGGAAAACCGACCGGCCGACCGCATCCTGGTGACCGGCAACACGGTCATCGACGCCTTGCAGCATGTGGTGGGCATGCTGCGCGACGACCGCCATTTGCGCGACCGGCTGGAAGGCCTGTTTCCCTTCCTGAATTCCGACCGGCGCCTGGTCCTGGTGACCGGACACCGGCGCGAGAATTTCGGCGAAGGCTTCGAGCGCATTTGCAAGGCCCTGGCCTGCCTGGCGGAACGCCCGGACATCCAGATCGTCTATCCCGTCCACCTCAATCCCAACGTCCGCGAGCCGGTGGAGCGCATCCTGCACAAACATCCCAACATCCATCTTCTGGAGCCGTTGGACTACCTGCCTTTCGTCTATCTCATGGAGCGGGCCCACCTCATCGTCACGGACTCCGGGGGAATCCAGGAGGAAGCCCCATCGCTCGGCAAACCGGTATTGGTCATGCGCGAAGTGACCGAAAGGCCGGAGGCGGTGGAGGCCGGCACCGTCCGCCTGGTGGGAACGGACAGTGCGGCCATCGTCGCCGAAAGCGTCCGGCTGCTCGACGACCGGACCGCCTACGACGCCATGGGTCGGGCCCACAACCCCTACGGCGACGGCCGCGCGGCCGAACGCATCGTCAAGGAGATCCTGCGTGAAGCCAGCCTTTGAGAAGATCTGCGTGATCGGCCTCGGCTACGTCGGACTGCCCACAGCGGCCGTCTTCGCCAGCCGCGGCGTCCAGGTGGTCGGCGTGGACGTCAACCGCCAGGCGGTGGACCTGATCAACAACGGCCGCATCCATATCGTCGAACCGGACCTGGACATCATGGTCCACGCCGCCGTGACCGCCGGAACCCTGCGCGCCACGACGTCCCCCGAACCGGCCGATGCCTTCGTCATCGCCGTTCCCACGCCCTTCGCCGCCGGCCACAAGCCGGACATCAGCTATGTCGAGGCTGCCACGGTCTCGCTCGCCCCGGTTCTGAAGAAGGGCGATCTGGTGGTGCTCGAGTCCACGTCGCCGGTGGGAACCACCGAGGCCATCTGCCGCTGGCTGGCCGAGCGTCGGCCCGACCTGAGCCTGCCCGATACGGCGGGCACTGCGGCGGACATCCAGGTCGCCCACAGCCCCGAACGGGTCCTGCCCGGCCGGGTGCTGCTGGAGTTGGTGACCAACGACCGGGTGGTCGGCGGCATGAGCCCCCGCTGCGCCGAGCGGACCGCCGCTCTCTATGCTCTCGCGGTGTCGGGCAAATGTCTGCTGACCACCGCCCGCACGGCCGAACTGGTCAAGCTGGCGGAAAACGCCTATCGCGACGTCAACATCGCCTTCGCCAACGAATTATCCCTGGTCTGCGACCGGCTCGACATCGACGTCTGGAAAGTGGTCGAACTGGCCAACCACCACCCGCGGGTCGACATCCTGAAACCGGGGCCCGGAGTCGGCGGCCACTGCATCGCCGTCGATCCCTGGTTCATCGTCGATTCGGCGCCCGACCGCACGCCGCTGATCCAGGCCGCCCGGCAGGTCAATGACGGCAAGCCCCGTTTCGTCGCCGACCGGGTCCTGGCCGCGGCGGGCCGACGAGCGGATTGCAGGATCGCCTGCCTGGGTCTGGCCTACAAAGCCGACATCGACGATCTGCGGGAAAGTCCGGCGGTCGACATCGTGCGCCTGCTAGCCGAACGCAAGGCCGGGACGTTGCTGGTCGTCGAACCTCATGTGGACGAATTGCCCAGCGACCTCGCCGGCCGGGCCGACTTGCGGCTCGCCTCCCTGGAGGAAGCGCTGGCGACGGCCGACGTGGTGGTACTGCTGGTCGATCATCAGGCTTTCCGGCGAATCGAGCCCGGCCGTCTGGCCGGCAAGGCGGTGATCGACACGCGTGGCATCTGGCGTTGATGCGGTTCCGGCGCTATTGTGCAACCCCAGGCGGAATTGGGGGTGTTTGGGCATGCTGGTCGACATAAGGGCGGCACAACTGTTGTGTTCACGGCTCTGCCACGACTTGGTCGGACCGGTGGGCGCCATTGGGGCCGGGCTGGAGCTGCTCGCCGAGGCTTCCGGGCCCTATGGGGCCGACGGGGCCGACGGGGCCCTGGAGTTGGTCAAACGCAGTTCCGGCGAAATCGCCAAGCGCCTGGCCTTCCTCCGGAGCGCTTTCGGCCTGGGCGGCGGCGCCGCTTCAGGCGCTACCCTGGCCGAGGCCCGCAAGCTGACCGCCGATTTCCTGTCGGGCGGCAATATCGCCCTCGATTGGCCGGACGAGGCGGAAGCGTCGCTCGGTCCCGCAGCGGCCAAGCTGCTGCTTAACTTGGCTCTGCTGGGTTCCGAATGCCTGCCGCGCGGCGGGCGCTTGGCCATCCACGTGGCCAACCTGCCCGACGGCCTGGGCGTCGCCCTGGTGGCCGCCGGCCCCGGCGCCCGTTTCCGGGCCGACGTTCGGGAAGTCCTGGTGTCCCAGGTTTCCGGCGATGCCCTGACCGCCCGCAACGTCCACGGCCATTACGCGGCCTGCCTGGCCGAGGATATGGGAGCGGGAATCGAGGTCCTGGAGGACGTTCCGGGCGAGGTCCGCCTGGCCGTCCTGCTGCCCGGCGAACGTGGTTAACGCGTGAATTGGGGGAGACGCCCGCCGTTCTCCTGTGCTATGTATTGACCGGAGAAGGCTGGATCGCCTTGCCTCGGGCCATTGTCGAGCGAACTTTGGGAACCTGCAGCGGTCCGGCCCGGAAGCGGAAACGCCCGGAGGGACTCAAGCGCCGTCCGTAATGGGTCGCGCAACAGGTGGGAAGCTGGCAATGGACGACTTGTTGAACGAATTCCTGACCGAGACTTCGGAAAGTCTCTCGGTGATCGATCTCGAACTGGTCAAGTTCGAGCAGAATCCCAACGACGGCGAGATACTCCAGAACATTTTCCGCCTGGTTCACACCATCAAGGGCACCTGCGGCTTCCTTGGCCTGCCGCGCCTGGAATCGGTGGCTCATGCCGGTGAGAACGTCCTGGGCAAGTTCCGCGATGGCGAGCTGGAGGTCACCCCCGATGCCGTGACCCTGATCCTGCGGTCCATCGACACCATCAAGGGCCTGCTGTCGGACCTTGAGGAGACCGGGAAGGAGCCGGCAGGAAACGACAAGGAATTGATCGCCGCGCTCAACGCCATGGCCGAAGGCAAGCTCGTGGCGCTTGGGCCCGCTGCGCCGAAGGCCGCACCGAAGGCAGCGCCGAAGGCCGCCCCGGCCCCGGCCCCCGCGCCGTCTCCCGCTTCCGGCGGAGCCCCGGTCAACGAATTTGGCGCCCCGGTGGCGGCAGATCTGCTGGCCGAGGTCGAGGCCGCCATGGCGGCCGGGAAGCGCGCCGCGACCGATGCCGAGATCGCGGCCGAGGCGGCCGCCGAGGTGGCCACGGAAGAAGCCCCGGCCCCGGTTTCCGCCGCAGCCGCGGCGGATGACGACGCGGACGAAGCGGGTGTGGCCCTGGCTCCGGTCCCTGCCGCCAAGCTTCCCGCAGCACGGAGCGAGGGGGGCAAGGCCGCGTCCGAGCCGAAGGAATCCTCGGTGGCGGCCCAGTCCATCCGCGTCAACGTGGAATTGCTGGAAAACCTGATGACCCTGGTCAGCGAACTGGTGCTGACCCGCAACCAGTTGCTCCAGATGGTGCGCGGCCACGACGACAGCGAATTCACCGTGCCCCTGCAGCGCCTGTCGCACATCACGACCGACCTGCAGGAAGGGGTGATGAAGACCCGCATGCAGCCCATCGGCAATGCCTGGGCCAAACTGCCGCGTATCGTCCGCGATTTGTCTCTGGAAACCGGCAAGAAGATCGAACTGCAGATGCTGGGCGCGGAAACCGAGTTGGATCGCCAGGTTCTGGAGTTGATCAAGGACCCGCTGACCCACATGGTGCGCAATTCGGCCGACCACGGCCTGGAGACGCCCGACCTGCGCGAGGCGGCCGGCAAGACCAAGGTCGGGACCATCACCCTGAACGCCTACCACGAAGGCGGCCATATCATCATCGAGATCAAGGACGACGGCCGCGGCCTCAACCTGGATCGCATCAAGAAGAAAGCCATCGAGAACAAGCTGGCCACCGCCGCCGAACTGGAAGGCATGGCCGACCAGCAGATCTACCAGTTCATCTTCAAGGCCGGCTTCTCCACCGCCGAGAAGGTGACCAGCGTGTCGGGCCGTGGCGTCGGCATGGACGTGGTCCGGACCAACATCGAGAAGATCGGCGGCACCATCGAACTGAAGTCGGTTCCCAGCAAGGGTTCCACCTTCACCATCAAGATTCCGCTGACGTTGGCCATCGTTTCCGCCCTGATCGTCGAGTGCGGCAAGGAGCGTTTCGCCATTCCGCAGATCAGTGTTCTGGAACTGGTGCGCGCTTCGGCCGAATCCGAGAACGCCATCGAGATGATCAACGAATCGCCGGTGCTTCGCCTGCGCAACCGCTTGCTCCCCCTGGTGCATCTGCGTGATCTGTTGAAGCTCAGCCGTGTCGACGACTCTTCCGACGACGAGTTGTTCATCGTGGTCGCGCAGGTGGGCACCTATTCCTTCGGCATCATCGTCGATCGGGTGTTCGACACCGAGGAAATCGTGGTCAAGCCGGTGGCGCCGATCTTGCGCGATATCCCCTTCTATTCGGGGAACACCATTCTGGGCGACGGCAGCGTAATCATGATCCTTGACCCCAACGGCATCGTCTCGGCCACCGGCCAGGGCATGGGTGGAGCCAGCGAAACCGCCGCGGTGGAAGCGATGTCCCACGACGAGGAAAAGACGACCCTGCTCATCTTCCGCGCCGGCGGCGAGGAGCTCAAGGCCGTCCCCCTGGCTCTGGTGGCCCGTCTCGAGGAAATCGAGATGGCGACCGTCGAAAGCTCCCGTGGGCAGTTCGTGGTCCAGTATCGCGGCCACCTCATGCCGCTGGTTCCCTTCAATCCCGGCCATAAGTGGCGCACCGAGGGGCGCCAGCCGATCCTGGTCTTCACCGAAGGCGAGCGGTCCATGGGTTTGGTGGTGGAAGAAATCGTCGACATCGTCGAAGATCGCCTGAAGATCGAGCTTTCTTCCGACCAAGCGGGCCTGATCGGAAGCGCCATCATCAATAGCAAGGCGACGGACGTCATCGACGCTGGCCACTACCTGACCCAAGCCTTCGCCGACTGGTTCGGCAGCGCCCATCAGAAGGAGTCCTTCGATGGGCCGTCGGGCAACCGGACACGGGTGCTTCTGGTCGACGACAGTCCCTTCTTCCGCAATCTGCTCACGCCGCTACTGTCGGTCGCGGGCTATTCCGTCACCTCGGTGGAAAGCGCCGACGACGCGCTGAAGCTGCGGGAGCAAGGCTACGAGTTCGATGCCATCGTCAGCGACATCGAGATGCCGGGAATGAACGGCTTCGAGTTCGCGGCGAACGTGCGTGGGGATTCGCGATGGGGCAAGCTGCCGATGGTCGCGCTCTCGTCGCATGCGACAGAAAAGGACTTCGAACGGGGACGCGCGGTCGGCTTCAACGACTACGTGGCCAAGTTCGATCGCGATGCCCTGGTCAGCACCTTGTCTCAAACCCTTTCCCTTGCGCGCCACGCGCAATAGGAAGGGGCCTTGGGGGGCTTCCGTCAGAACCGCTTGACGCGGGGCGGGAATTCCGATTTCGTTGATCCGTCGTCGCAAGATGACGGATCGGAAACAACTTGAGAGAATGAAGGGTGGCATGAAGTCCTGTCTAATCGTTGACGACTCCAAGGTCATTCGGATGGTAGCTCGGAAGATTCTCCAGGAGCTCGAATTCGAGACCGCAGAGGCTGCGGACGGCAGAGATGCCCTTGAATCCTGCAAGGGCAAGATGCCGGACGCCGTGTTGCTCGACTGGAACATGCCGGTGATGAGCGGCATCGAATTCCTGCGCGAGTTGCGCCGCCTGCCTGGCGGGGATCACCCGATCGTCGTTTTCTGTACAACGGAAAACGATATCGAGCATATCCAGGAGGCCATCGAAGCCGGGGCCAACGAATACATCATGAAGCCATTCGACAGCGAAATCATCCAGGCAAAATTTTCGCAGGTCGGACTGCTGTAACCGCCCACGGGGGATCTCGTGTCGATCACCGGCGACAACGGTGCCGCGCGCCAGACGGCGGATTCCACCTCCGACAAGATCAATGTCATGGTGGTGGACGATTCTGCCGTCGTGCGAGGCTTGATTGTACGGATGCTGGAATCCGACCCGGCCCTCCATGTGGTGGCGTCGGTCGGGAACGGTCAGCTTGCCGTCAGCAATCTGCAACGGACCGATGTCGACGTGGTGGTCCTCGATATCGAAATGCCGGTCATGGATGGCCTGACCGCACTGCCCAAGCTTCTGCAGATCGATCCGTCGATCAAGGTCATCATGGCCTCGACCTTGACGCTACGGAATGCTGAGATCAGCATCCGCGCCCTGCAGGCCGGGGCCGCCGACTACGTTCCCAAGCCCTCTTCGGCCCGCGACCTTTCGGCCGGCGACGAGTTCAAGCGCGACCTGACGGACAAGGTCAAGACGCTGGGCAACATCCGACGCCACCAGCGCCCGGCCGCCCGGGCCGGATTGCAGCGCCCGGCTCCGGCGCCGATGGCCCGGCCGGCGACACCTAAGCCGTCGGCCATGCCCCACGGGCCGGTGACCCTGCGTCAGCCCGGCAGGTCGAAACCCGACATTCTCGCCATCGGCAGTTCTACCGGCGGGCCGCAGGCTCTGTTCGCCCTGCTGAAGGACCTGCACGCGGGACAGCTCAAGCTGCCCATCGTCATCACGCAGCACATGCCGCCGACCTTCACCACCATCCTGGCCGACCATATCAACCGAATGACCGGTTGGCCCTGCAAGGAAGCCCAGGAAGGCGACGTCATTACCGCTGGCCAGATTTTTCTGGCTCCGGGCGATTTCCACATGCTCGTCGAGACCAAGGGTGTCCAGAAGGTGATCCGCCTCAACAAGGAAGCCCCGGAAAACTTCTGTCGCCCGGCGGTCGATCCGATGTTCCGCAGCGTATCGAAGGCCTACGGCGACCGGGTGCTGGCCGTGATCCTGACCGGCATGGGCTCGGACGGGGCCAGGGGCGGCAAGGTCGTCGTGGATTCCGGCGGCACCGTGGTGGCACAGGACGAAGGCTCCAGCGTCGTTTGGGGCATGCCCGGAGCGGCAGCCATGTCGGGGATCTGCAGCGCGGTACTGCCGTTGCGGGAATTGGGATCCTATATAACCAAGTTTGCCAGTAGGGGCCTGTGATGAAGCCCGAGGATTTCGATTTCGTCAGCAAGTTGGTCAAGGACCGTTCCGGTCTCGTCCTCACCAAGGACAAGGCCTACTTGCTGGAAAGCCGGCTGATGCCGGTGGCGCGCAAGCGGGGCATGAAGGGCCTGGACGATCTGGTCCTGGCCATGCGAACCCGTCCGGAGGAGGCCCTGCTCAAGGAAGTCACGGAAGCGATGACGACCAACGAGTCGTTCTTTTTCCGCGACATCAAGCCGTTCGATCTGTTTCGCCAGAATGTGCTGCCGCACCTGATCCAGTCGCGGGCCACCAGGAGGCAATTCAGGATTTGGTGTTCGGCGGCGTCCAGCGGCCAGGAACCTTATACCCTGGCCATGATCCTCAAGGAGGAAGCGGCCAAGCTGGCCGGCTGGCGCCACGAGATCCTGGGCACCGACATCTCGACCGAAATGCTGACGAAGGCCCGGGCCGGGCTCTATTCCCAATTCGAGGTGCAACGCGGCCTGCCGATCCAGATGCTGGTCAAGTACTTCAAGAAGAAGGACGACATGTGGCAGGCCAACGAGGACCTGCGCAACATGGTCCAGTATCGGGAATATAACCTTCTGGATAACCTGAAGGCCTTGGGCCAGTTCGACGTCGTGTTTTGCCGCAACGTGCTGATCTATTTCGACCAGCCGACCAAGAAGCGCGTGCTCGACCAGATCGCCGACCAGATGCCCGACGACGGCCTGCTATTTCTGGGGGGTGCCGAGACGGTGCTCGGCATTTCGGAAAAGTTCAAGCCCCTCCAGGGCCACCGCGGCGTCTACGGCCTGACCAGGGCCGAGGCCTCGTCGGTCAAGCAGATGGGTAGCTGATCGCCGCTACGCCGCATGGCCGAAGGCCCGTTTCGCCAATTGGGCCGCTTCCGCGTCCTTGGCCGAATAGGCCTTGCCAGACCACAGCAACGTATAGGCCGTTTCCTCGTTGCCGTTTTCGCAAAGATCCAAGACTCTTCGGAACAGGGGCTGGAAGGTCGCGCTGCGGTGGGAGGCCTCGTGCTCCTCGAAGCTACGCCAGAAGGTGATGATCAGCGCCTCCCGGTCCTTGAGCGGACTTTCCACCGCTTGGCCGACCGTCGAGCCTTCGTTGGAAACCTCGCCGCTGTTCAGCACCACCATGCCGCCGATGAAGCCCGTCCCGGAATGGTAGGTCTTGACGTTCTCGCACAGCAAGGCCACGCGTTCCTGCAACTCATCGACGTCGTATTGCGGCCTGAGGACAACCCGGTTCACGGTGACCACCCCGAGTTCGGACAGACCGGGAAACAGGCTCGACATCGAATCCTCCTTCAATCGTTTAATACTGAATTGCATATATGTATCCCGGCGGTGCGTTTCCAGGGGGCTGACCATGCTCGATCCATGGGCTAATCTGCCTGCCAAATTTCGGGGGTACGACGACCATGGATTTCTATTGCGTTATCGGGCCGGCCATCCGACTCCTGGATGCCGAAACAGCTCACGGGCTGGCGATCAAGGCTCTGCGGACCGGGCTGGTTCCGCCGCCGCCCCCGTTCGACGACGCCTGCCTGCGCACCACCGTCTGGGGCCTGGATTTTCCCAATCCGGTCGGCCTGGGCGCCGGCTTCGACAAGAATGCCGAAGTGCCGGGGCCCTTGCTGGCCCAGGGGTTCGGCTTCGTCGAGGTGGGCACCGTCACCCCCCGCCCGCAGCCCGGAAATCCCAAGCCCCGGCTGTTCCGCCTGTCGGCGGACGGTGGCGTCATCAACCGCATGGGCTTCAACAACGAAGGTGCCGCCCCCATGGCCGCCCGCCTAAAGAGCCCCCGGACGGGCCTGATCGGCGTCAACCTGGGCAAGAACAAGGATTCCGAAGACGCCATCGCCGACTACGTGCTGGGCATCGAAACCCTGGGGCCGTTGGCCGACTATCTGGTGGTCAACGTCTCGTCGCCCAACACGCCGGGCCTGCGCGCCCTGCAGGGCCGCGAGCCCTTGGCGGCCTTGCTGGCGGCGGCCATGGCGGCGCGCGACGCCCTGCCCGCCGGCCGGCGTCCGCCGCTGCTGCTCAAGATCGCCCCCGACCTGACGGATGAGGATCGCGAGGATATCGCCCAAGTGGTGCTGGATGTGGGCATCGACGGCCTGATCGCCACCAACACCACCATCGACCGGCCGCCCGGTCTGCGCGATGCCAGGCGCGGGGAAATGGGGGGCCTGAGCGGTCGGCCGCTGTTCGAGCCTTCCACCCGCGTGCTGTCCGCGATGTACCGCCTGACCGGCGGCAGGCTGCCTCTGGTGGGGGTGGGCGGCGTCGCCTCGGGGCGGGATGCCTACGCCAAGATCCGGGCCGGCGCTTCCCTGGTGCAGCTCTATTCGGCCCTGGTCTATCAGGGCCCCGGCCTGGTGAACCGCATCAAGCGGGACCTGTCGGCCTTGCTGAAGGCCGACGGCTTCGCCAGGGTGGCCGACGCGGTCGGGGCGGACCACCGCTAAGGCAGGAACTGTTCCTTGAGGATGCGTTCCTCCAGGCTGTGTTCGGGATCGAACAGCAGCGTGGTGGCAAGTCCGGCGTCCTCCCGTACCTCGACGCGGGCCACGTCGCGCACCTCCACATGGTCGGCTACCGCGCTGACCCGGCGTTCCTCGGCATGAAGGATCTCGAACACCACCGTCACCCCGTGGGGCAGCAGGGCACCCCGCCAACGGCGCGGCCGGAAGGCGCTGATGGGGGTAAGAGCCACCAGTTGCGCCTCCAGGGGCAGGATGGTGCCGTGCACCGCGTTGTTGTAGGCCGTGCTGCCCGCCGGGGTGGCGACCAGGGCGCCGTCGCAGACCAGTTCCTCCATGCGTTCCACCCCGTCGACCAGGATGCGGATCTTGGCCGCCTGACGGGTTTCACGCAGCAGGGATACTTCGTTCACCGCCACCGCCTGGTGGGTGCGTCCATGGATGTCCTGGGCCACCATGCGCAGAGGCCGGAGCCGGATGGCGCGCGCCCGCTTCAGGCGGTCCGGCAAGTCTTCCTCGCGGTACTCGTTCATCAAAAAGCCGACCGTGCCCCGATTCATGCCGTAGATCGGCACCCCTTTTTCCATGAACTGGTGCAGGGTCCGCAGCATGAAGCCGTCGCCGCCCAGGGCCACCACCAGATCGGCCTGTTCGGCCGCCACGTGAGGATAGAGCGCCTGCAGGCGCCGCAGGGCATCCTGGGCTTCTTCCTGAGGGGCGGCGACGAAGGCGAGATGCCGGAACTGCATGGGGGGCGAGTATAGCCTACCGGCGCACCAGGGTCACGAAGGCATGCGCCGGGCTGTCGGGGCCGGCGGCGGGCAGGACCTCGCGCGCCTCTTCCCGCCATTCCGAGCGGTCGAAGACCGGAAAGAAGGCATCGCCCTCGGGGGCGGCGGCCACCTCGGTCAGCTCCAGGCGGCGGGCCAGGGGCAGGGCCAAGGCGTAGATTTCCGCCCCGCCGATCACCATGGCCTCTTCCGCCCCCGAGTCCGCGGCCGCCGCCAGGGCCTCAGGCAGGGAATGGGCCAGCCGGACGCCGTCGAAGGCGGCCGAACGGTCTCGGGTAATCACGATGTTCAGCCGGCCCGGCAAGGGCTTGCCGATGGAAACGAAAGTCTTGCGGCCCATGACCACCGGCCTGCCCAGGGTCAGGGCCTTGAACCGTTTCAGGTCGCCCGGCAGGCGCCAGGGCAGGCTGCCCCGGCTGCCGATGACGCCGTTGTCCGCCACCGCGGCGATCAGAACGACGCGCATCAGACCGCCACTTCCGCCTTGATGTGGGGATGGGGGTCGTAGCCCACCAACTCGAAGTCCTCGAAGCGAAAGGCGAACAGGTCGGCCACCTGGGGATCGATCCGGAGCATCGGCAGCGGCCGGGGCTCGCGGGCCAGTTGGGTTTCCACCTGCGCCAAGTGGTTCAGGTAGAGGTGGGCGTCGCCGAAGGTATGGACGAACTCGCCGGGCGCGAGGCCGGTCACCTGGGCGACCATCAGGGTCAACAGGGCATAGGAGGCGATGTTGAAGGGCACGCCCAGGAAGATGTCGGCGCTGCGCTGATAAAGCTGGCAGGACAGGCGGCCCTCGGCCACATAGAACTGGAACAGGCAATGGCAGGGCGGCAGGGCCATACGGTCCACGTCAGCCGGATTCCATGCCGATACGATCAGGCGCCGCGAATCCGGATTGCGACGGATCTGGTCCAGCAACCCGGAAATCTGGTCGATGGCCCGGCCGTCGGGCGCCGGCCAGGAGCGCCACTGGTAGCCGTAGACCGGTCCCAGTTCGCCGCTTTCGTCGGCCCACTCGTCCCAGATGGAAACGCCGTTCTCCTTCAGGTAGCGGATGTTGGTCTCGCCCTTCAGGAACCACAGAAGCTCGTGGATGATGGACCGCAGGTGCAGCTTCTTGGTGGTCAGACAGGGAAAGCCCTGGGCCAGGTCGAAGCGCATCTGCCAGCCGAAAACGCTACGCGTCCCCACCCCGGTGCGGTCGGTCTTGGTCACCCCGTGGTCGCGCACGTGGCGCATCAGATCCAGATAAGCCTTCATGGTGCCTCAATAGCATGAGGCCGTACCTAGGCAAAGACCTCCAGGTTGCCGACGAACTGCTGCAGGCAGGCGTCCCAGGAAAAGCGCAGGGCGTGGTCGCGGCAGGCGGCGGGCGGGATGTCCAGGGCCTTGCGCACCGCGACCCCCAGGTCCTCGTCCAGCACGCCGGCCCCCGAGCCGTCGATCACGTCCAGCGGCCCCGGCACCGGATAGGCCGCCACCGGCAGGCCCGAGGCCAGGGCTTCCAGCAACACCAGCCCGAAGGTGTCGGTGCGGCTGGGGAAGACGAATACGTCCGCCGCCGCGTAGTAGCGGGCCAGGTCGTTGTCGCTCCGCCGCCCGGCGAAGTGGACGTCCGGGAACTTCCGCTTCAGGTCGGCCAACTGCGGCCCGTCGCCCACCACCACCTTGGTTCCGGGCAAATCGAGGCGCAGGAAGTCCTCGATGCCCTTTTCCACCGCCACCCGCCCCACATAGAGGCTGATCGGCCGGGGCAGGTCCAGGAAGGACTTGTCGCCGGGCTTGAACATTTCCACGTCGACGCCGCGCGACCAGCGCCGGATGTTGCCGATGCCGCGCGCCTTCAGGGCGTCCTCGATGGTCTGGGTCGCCACCATCACGGTGGCCGCCGGGCCGTGGAACCAGCGCATGAAGGCGTAGGTCCAGGAAAGGGGAACCTTCCAGCGCGTCTCCACGTACTCGGGGAAGCGGGTGTGGTAGGCCGTCGTGAAGGGTATCCCCTTCTTCACGCAATGGCGTCGGGCGGCGATGCCCAGGGGACCCTCGGTGGCGATATGGATGGCGCAGGGCTGGGCGGCGTCGATCATCCGGCCCACCGTTCCCATGCGCGTCAGCGCGAGGCGGATTTCCGGATAGGACGGGCAGGGGACGGTCCGGAACCGGTCGGGCGTGATGGTTTCGACCGCGTGACCCAGCTCGATCAGTCCGTCGCGGAGCGTGGCGAGGGTACGGACGACTCCGTTTACCTGGGGGAACCAGGCGTCGCTGACGATGAGGATTCGCATTGCATCTCCAGGGGGGAAAGGCCGCGCAGTTCGGCCCAGCGCAGGATTTCCAGGCGACCGTCGAAATGTTCCACCAGGGCGGTGCAGCTTTCGACCCAGTCGCCGTCGTTGCAGTAGAGAAAGCCGTCGACGGGACGGATTTCCGCATGATGGATGTGGCCGCAAACCACGCCGTCGGCACGCCGTTTGCGCGCCTCGGCGATCACGGCATGTTCGAACCGGCTGATGTATTCTACCGCGTTCTTGACCTTGTGCTTCAGGTAGGCCGACAGCGACCAGTAGGAAAAGCCCATGTGCCGGCGCAGGTTGTTGAAGCCGGTGTTCAGCGCCAAAGCCGCCGTGTAAGCCCCGTCGCCCAGCACCGCCAGCCACTTGGCATGCTTGACCACGCCGTCGAAGGCATCGCCGTGCAGCACCCACAGGCGCTTGCCGTCGGCCGTGGTGTGCATGGCTTCCAGCATCACCGCCACCCGTCCGAAGCGATGGCGGGCGAAGTCGCGGAAGTCCTCGTCGTGGTTGCCGGGGATATAGACCACACGGGTTCCCTTGCGGGCCTTGCGCAGGATTTTCTGCACCACGTCGTTGTGGGCCTGGCGCCAGTACCAGGATCGCCGCATCCGCCAACCGTCGATGATGTCGCCCACCAGGTAGAGGTACTGCGATTCCGTGTTCTTCAGGAAATCGAGCAGCATTTCGGCTTGGCAGCCGCGCGTCCCGAGATGGACGTCGGAAATCCAGATGGCTCTGAATCTCAGCTTGTCCATCGAAGATATGCTGGCGGGGCGATCGAACATCGGACAGGACCGGCTGTTGAAATTGTCGTTTGCCCGTCTAGTCGATTTGAGGTATTCCGTGAATTCCATTCAAGTGGGTTCATGCAAAATTCACGTCTTTAATCCAGGTGCGGTCATCTTGCTGCAACAACACTGTAATATTGGCGGCGAAATCGCCCTTTCCCAGGCGGACTTGCGGCGCATCCTGCTAATCCGCAACCCGACGGCAGGGGGGTGGCGCGCGCGGCGATTCGCTTCCGTCCTGAAGCGGCTGGAAGGGCTAGGCTGCCGGGTGACGGTCAGGGACACCGCGGCGCGCGGCGATGCGGAAGCTCTTTCCCGGGCGGCGACGTCCGCCGATTTCGATCTGGTCGCGGTGGCGGGCGGCGACGGCACCCTCAGCGAGGCGGCCAACGGCTTGGCGGCTTCGGGGTCGGGCCTGCCCTTGGCCGTCGTGCCGCTGGGCACCGCCAACGTGCTGGCCCACGAGATCGGCATGCCCTTCGACGCCGACGGAATCGCCCGCGTTCTGGCGACGGGAACCCCCCGTCCGGTTTATCCCGGCATCGCCAACGGCCGCCTGTTCCTGCAGATGGCGGGCATCGGCTTCGATGCCCATGCGGTGGCGGCGGTCAGCCTGCCGCTCAAGCGGCGATTGGGGAAGGCGGCATATATCCTGGCCGTGCTCAAGGTCCTGGCGCGTCCCTTCGCCACCTGCCGGATCGAAGTGGACGGGAAGACCTTCGAGGCAGCATCGGCGATCGTCGCCAAAGGGCACTTCTACGGCGGCCGCTTCGTCTTCTGCCCCGGCGCCCGCCTGGAAGCGGGCACCCTCGAGGTCTGTCTCCTTCCGCGGACGGGGATCTTGAATTTCCTGCGGTACCTGACGGCTTTCGGGCTCGGCGCCGTCCACCGGCTATCCGACGTCCGCGTGGTCCGAGGACGGCGTCTGCGCATCGAGGGCCCGACGGGTGAACCGGTCCAGGGCGACGGCGACTTGCTGACCACCCTGCCTCTGACCATTGAAGTCCGCGACGAGCCCTTGGCGCTGATCTACCCCTGAGGCTTGTTCGCCTCGGCCGGGATCGCCTCGATATGGCGGCCCGCGGCAACGACCTTCTTCTTCAGTTGCTTCTGGTGCTTTCTGACCAGCAGCATGACCACCACGGCGAAGATGGCCAAGGCGCCCAACCCGATGGCCTTGGCGGTCTTGCCCAGGACGGCCTCGGAAAGCTGGCCGAAGCCATAGCCGATGCCGACGAAGGTCGAAGCCCAGACTCCGCCGGCGACGAAGTTGAGGAAAGCGAAGCGGGGCCATGTCAGCTTGGACAAGCCGCAGGCCACCGAACTGACGTTGCGGATGCCGTAGATGAAGCGGAACGACAGGATGAACCAGATGTCGTAGCGATGCAGCATGTCGAGGGCGACCTCGATGCCCGGCTCCCACTTGGGAAAACGCCGCAGCAAGGCCGGCCCGTACCGCCGCCCGAGCAGAAACCAAGTCTGGTCGCCCAGGAAGGTGCCGGTCCAGGCGGAGATCAGCAGCAGCCACGGGTCGACGATGCCGGCATGGGCGGCGTAGCCGCCGAACAGGACGAAGGTCTCGCCCTCGAAGAAAGTCCAGAGAAAGGACCCGACATAGATCAGGTCTCCGTATTCCTGAACCAGCCGGGCGATTTCTTCCATGATGTCTTTTCCTGGGGGCCGGAAAGTGGTTTGGCGGGCGACGATAGCGTTGTTCAGGCTTTTTTACCAGCCGTCCGCGACAGTCCCATGACCGCAGTCAATGGATCTTCGCACCGGGGCCGGGCAGCACCAAGTTGCCGTCCCCGACCCTGAGTTCCAGGTCCCATCCGGCCTTGGCCGTGACGTCGATCAGCAGGTGGCAGAAGGCATGCAGGAGCTGTTCGTTCAGCGAGCATTGGAAAGGCTCGCCCTCCTTGGTCTGGAACAGGAAGCGGGTGGTGCCGTCGGGCTTGGGCGTGCCGGTGACGCCGGTGAACAGGGGGGCGGCCGGATCGTCGGCCGGAGGCGTGCCGGCCCCCCGGAGGGGCGTCTTGAAGTCGGATCCCTGGACGGCTTCCGCATGGCGCATGGACAGGACGGCTTCGCGCACCCGCGAATCGACCAGCCCCTTCAAGGCCGGATAGCTGGCCAGCACCTTGATCAGTCCCTGCCACAGCAGATCCACGAATCGCCGCGTCATCCAGAACCGGAAGGTACTGCCGTCGCCGGCGGTAAAGATCAGCAGCACGCGATCCTCGACGGGCGAGTAGCGCATGGAAATCTGGTGCAGGGCCTTGGGGCTTCCACGGGACATGACAGCTTCCTGAATACACCAGCCGGAGGCGCGGGGGAACGGGTCGCGCGGCACGGCGTCTTTTGCTAGATTGCGCCCATGATGCATTCGGCCGAAACAGAAGTCGAACTGCGGGCCCGTCTCTGGGCCCGCCTGGATGCGGAACCGGACAGCTACGCGGCCAACCGCGACGTCGGGCTCTATTGCCTGGGCAAGCGCAATCTCGTGTTGATGGGCGAGGAACCGCTCCTGGCGGCTCTCAGGTTGGGTCGGCTGCGCGACGGCGAGGAGACCCGGGCCATCCTGCATGGCCTCGGGCACATCAACAGCCTGAAGGGACGGCATGACTTGGCGGAAAGGTTCTATGGCCTGGCCCGCGACCTGATGCCCACGCATCCGCAATACCATTTCGACATCGGGGACTGCCGCTATTACCAGGGCGACCCGAAGGGGGCGTCGGTCCACTACGCACGCGGGCTGAATATCCTCGAAGCCAAATGGCGGGGAGCCTGCACCCTGCAGGGCGACAACAGCGGCCGGCGCCCGCTGTTTCCCGCGCCGATCGTCTGCCGGGCCTACGGCGAGGCGGCCTCCAAATTGGACGTCTTCGCCCGTGCCTGGGGGTTGGGATGGATCGGGGGGTTCCGGCCGGTCCTCCTGGCTCCCGAGGCCCAGGTCTCCAACCCGGAGTTGATCCGGCGCTGGAGCGGCTATGCGGAAGTCGTGTCCGATCCCGGCGCCATCGCCGAACTGGAGCGCCGCTTCGGCGGAACCGAATGTCATCTCGACTACATTCCGCACCCCTCGGGACAAGTCCTGCACCGGGATTTGGCCCTGCAGTCCGCCCAGGTGGAATGGGATCGCCAAGGCCGGCCGGCCGTGCTGGAATTGAGCGAGGACGAGCAGAGACGCGGCCGCGACGAATTGTCCCGGCTCGGTCTGCCGCGAGACGCGTGGTTCGCCGCGTTGCACGTGCGTAGCGCGGAAACCTACCAGGAGCACGTCCCCTGGAGCCAGAACAAGTACCGCAACGCCTATCTGGAAAACTACCTCCCCGCCATCGAGAGCGTAACGGCGCGCGGGGGCTGGGTGGTCCGCATGGGCGACCGGATGATGCCGCCCCTGCCCGCAATGCCGCGCACCCTTGACCTCGCCACCCATCCCGCCTACACGCCGTGGCTGGATGTGTTCTGCCTGGGGGCTTGTCGGTTCTTCTTCGGTCAATATTCGGGGCCCGTCGAAGTGTCGCAGCTCTTCCATGTTCCCGTCGTCGGGACCGACTGGTTCCCGCTGGGCACTTGGCCGCGCTCCGGACGCAACATCTTCATTCCGAAGCGGCTGCGGCGGATTGCCGATGGCCGCTGCCTTTCCATCGCCGAATCCCTCGCGCCGCCCCGCTTCCGCGGCCACCCGCCTGCGATCTACGAGGAATTCGGCCTGGAGATCGTCGATTGTTCGGCAGACGAAATTCGCGAGGCGGTCGAGGAAATGCTCGACCGCCTGGACGGGCGGCTCGCCTACATGGATGAAGACGAGCGCCGCATGGCCCAGTTCCGCCGCCTGGCCGATCCCTACCAGGTCGGGCTTCCCGCCCGGGTGGGACGGCGCTACCTGGAACGGCATCCGGAACTGATCGGCGAGTGAAAACCTCGCCGCCGCGCGCGGTGCCATTGCCATCCCGGATTCCAGCCGGTATACCGGGACCAACTGGCAGGGATCGACGGCCTTTTCATGACCATCCTGGTAACTGGCGCGGCCGGCTTCATCGGCTTCCACTTGGTGCGGACCTTGCTGGCGCGCGGGGACCGGGTGGTCGGCGTTGACAACCTGAACGACTATTACGACGTCGGCCTCAAGGAAGCGCGGCTGGCCCGGTTGCGCGACCATCCGGGATTCGCATTCGAACGCCTGGACATCGCCGACCGCGTCGCCATGGAGTCGCTGGCCGATCGCCACCCGGACGTCACGGACGTGGTTTCCCTGGCGGCCCAGCCGGGGGTGCGCTATTCGCTGGTCAATCCATATGCCTATGTGCACACCAACGTGGATGGCCACCTTTGCGTCCTGGAACTCTGCCGCCGCCTGCCCCAGCCGCGGCATCTGGTCTATGCCTCGTCGTCCTCGGTCTACGGCCTGAGCCCCGACATGCCGCTCGCGGTGGAGCAGCGCACCGATTCCCCCATCTCGCTCTATGCCGCCACCAAGAAGTCGGCGGAATTGATGAGCCGGACCTACGCCCATCTCTATCGCCTGCCCCAGACGGGACTACGCTACTTCACGGTCTACGGTCCCTGGGGCCGGCCGGACATGGCGCCGATGATCTTCACCCGCAAGATCCTTGCCGGAGAGCCCATCCAGATCTTCAACCAGGGCGACATGCGGCGCGATTTCACCTATGTCGACGACATCGTCGCGGGGACGATCGCCTGCCTGGACTCCCCACCGGCCGACCGCGGCGAAACCCCGCCGCACCGTATCTACAACATCGGCAACAACACGCCGGTGGCCCTGCTGGAGTTCATCGCCGCCCTCGAGGCGGCGCTGGGCCGGACCGCGGTCCGCGAACTGCTGCCCATGCAGCCGGGCGACGTGAAGGAAACCTTCGCCGATATCGAGCCCATGCGACGCGACTTCGGCTATCGGCCGCGAACGCCGCTGTCCGAGGGAATCGGCCACTTCGTCGCTTGGTACAAGGACTACTTCGGAGTCTGAAGCGATGATCGACCTTTATACATTCGCCACGCCGAACGGCAAGAAGGCCTCGGTGATGCTGGAAGAGGTGGGACTGCCCTACCGGGTGACCCCTATCGACATCATGAAGGGCGACCAGTTCAAGCCCGAGTACCTGGCGATCAATCCGAACGGCAAGATCCCGGCCATCGTCGATGAGGAAGGACCGGACGGCCAGCCCATCGCGGTCTTCGAATCCGGCGCCATCCTGATCTATCTTGCGGAGAAGGCCCAAAGCCCCTTGCTGCCCAGCGAACCGCGCGCCCGTTACGCGACGCTGCAATGGCTGATGTTTCAGATGGGCGGCGTCGGGCCCATGTTCGGCCAAGCACACCATTTCCTGAAGTTCGCCCCCGAAAATGTCCCCTACGCCAAGGACCGCTACGGCAAGGAAACCCGGCGGCTCTACGGCGTGATGGATCGCCGCCTTACCGAGACGACCTTCCTGGCCGGGCCGACCTATACCATCGCCGACATCGCGACCTTCCCCTGGGTGGCCCGCCATCCGGTGCATCAAGTGGATCTGGCCGAATTCCCCAGCGTCAAGCGCTGGCACGACGCCATCGCGTTACGGCCGACGGTCATGAAGGGAATGCAGGTGCCTTCTTGAGGCGAAGGGTGAGGTTCCGTTGACAGGCCCCCCTTGCGGTCTGTACAAGACACCCCTTGCCACTTGGCACGCGCTGCCTCTGCGGAGAGGTGGGTGAGTGGCTTAAACCAGCGGTTTGCTAAACCGTCGTGGAGGGAAACCTTCACCGGGGGTTCGAATCCCCCCCTCTCCGCCAATTTCAATGGCTTAGCCGCAATCAGGGCCGCCCCTCTCGGGCGGCTTCTTGATTTTGCGGGACAATTGCGGGACACTTGGGGGATAGTTTCGGCCCGAAATCCGGAGGATTTGGCCATGGCGACGATCACCCCGAGGACCAATCGCGAAGGCAAGTTGATCGGCTGGCAGGCCAAGGTCCGGATCAAAGGGTTCCCCGGCCAGTCACGGGTTTTCGACACGAAGAGCGCTGCGAAGGAGTGGGCCACCGATATCGAGACCCAGATGAAGCGCGGCACCTTCGTGTCCCGCACCGAGGCGGAAGCCACCACCCTCGGGGAAGCCCTGAAGCGCTACGGCGAAGAGGTGACCCCGAGCAAGAAGGGGGCACGCCAGGAAGCCTCGCGCATCCTCCGGCTTCGAGGATCGCAACTGGCAAAATACTCCCTCGCCAACCTCCGGAGCGCCGATGTCGCCGAATGGCGGAACGAACTCGTGGAAGCCGGGAAGGCGCCGACCACCATCCGGAACCTCGCCTCCATCATCAGCCAAGTCTACGAGACCGCCCGGTGCGAATGGAACATGGAGGGACTGCATAATCCCATCCTCGGCGTCCGGATGCCGAGCCTCCGCCAAGGGCGGGATCGCCGGCTTGCCGACGACGAGGAGGAACGCCTCCTCGCCGCCTGCCGGAACAGCGGTTCCTACTGGCTGGCGCCCATGGTGATCCTCGCCCTTGAAACGGCCATGCGGCAGGGCGAACTGCTCGCCCTGCAGTGGCCGAACGTCCGGGGACGGGTCGCGCATCTGCCCGACTCGAAGAACGGCACGAGCCGCGATGTGCCGCTGTCCAGCCGCGCTCGGGCGGCGCTGGACGAACTTCCGCGCTCCCTCGACGGGCGGGTGTTCCCCGTCCGGCAGGATGGCGTCGTGACGGCCTTCCGGGCCGCCACAAGGCGGGCAAAGATCGAGGGGCTACGGTTCCACGATCTCCGGCACGAGGCCACCAGCCGCCTCTTTGAGCGCGGCTGGGGTATCATGGAAGTGGCCTCGGTCACGGGACACAAGACCCTGCAGATGCTCAAGCGCTACACCCATTTCGAGGCGGAGAAGCTGGCGGATCGGCTCGGATAGGCCCGTCGCTTCACACCCAGGATGCGGCGCCGGCTCGATCCCTCGCCGGCACGTCACGGCGCCCATGTGGGCGCCGGCATCCTCGGTCGCACACGGGGCTGCGCCCCGCCCTGTGCGCCCTGCGGCGCGGCCCCTGACGGGCCGCAAAGGGCCTGCAAGGGGAGAAGCTTCACCGGCCGGGGATCAGCCCAGCCAGGACCCGTTTCCACCGAGCAGCGGTGGGCGGCGGCGGTGCCTGCCGGCTGGTCCTGCGTCCCAGCGACAGGCGGACGGCGCCGAGCGCCTCCTCCTCCGCCAGTCCCATGGCGGTCAGGACCGCCGAGGGCCATCGGGGGCGAGGACCAGTCGGCGACTGGAGCCGAGGCACCTCCACCAGCCTGGAGACGACCAACGACATCGGCTGGGAGGTCGATCTCAACATGACCTATCCCCTCATGAAGAACCTCGATCTGTTCATGAACGTCGGCTACTTCATGCCCGGCGATGTCTACGCCCAGTCCAACGGCGGCGACGGCAGCAATGCCTTCGAACTGGTGATCGGCGGCGAATTCAAGTTCTGATGGAAGCAAGAACAAGAGGAAAATCATGCGCAATCAACTGCTGAAGGCCCTTGTCGCGGTATCCCTCCTGGGCTGGGCCGGATACGCCAAGGCGCAGGAGACGACGGTCCGGCTCACCCAGAGCGACGGCACCGTCGATATCCGCAAGGGAGAACAGCCCTGGCGGCCGGCCAAGGAAGGCGACATTCTGGGGCAGGGCGAGCGCCTGCGGACGGCGGAGAAGTCGGGCGCGCTGCTCATCTGGTCGAACGGCAGCATGGTCAAGGTCTACCCGGAGGCCGAGCTGATGTTGGCTGGCGTGACCTTCGATCTGGAACGCAAGATGGAGAAGACGGTCCTCGACCTGGAGAAAGGGCGTCTGTTCGTGAAGGCCCAGGTTCCCGAGAACCTGTTCGCCGATTTCAAGGTCCGCATGGGCAGCTTGAACCTGCGGGCCCAGGGCGCGGAATACGGGGTGAAGTACGATCCGGCCGCCACCAGCGCCACCGCCTGGTCGCTGCTGGGGCGCCTGGTTTCCGACGTTGGTACCGAGCGCATCCGCATCGACGATGGACAGCAGGGCACCCTTCGGGCGAACGCCAAGCCGGACGTGATCCCGACCCCGGACAACATCCAGCAATCCCTGAAGAAGGTGTCCAAGGATCTGGGCGGCAGCTTGCTCGTCGAAGAGGAGACGGCGGCCACCGGCGGCAAGTTGACCGTCAAGATCGGCGGCCTGAAGGGGCGGCGCGGCAATACCCCCTACGCCGTGAATTTCAAGGCCCGGATTTCCGGCGGCAGCGGCAAGATCAAGTCCATCACCTGGGATTTCGGCGACGGGGAAAGCGCCACCTCCCGCGAGGCGGAGCACACCTTCACCCAGGGTGTCTACGTGGTCATCCTGCGAATCGAGGACCAGAATGGCGAGAAGGCCTCGGCGCAGATCGGCATCTCGGTAGAGGCCGATTGCGGCTGCTGAGGGTGAACCGCCGCCGGATTTTTCCTCTTCACGATCCGGCGGCGGATATGCTATCGCGGGCGACGTGAGCGCCGGAGACCGTCCGGCGGGAGAGTGGTGGGCATCCGGACATGGCCCGTTCGCGCGAGAAGCAGATCCTGCTGGATGAGTTCGCGGCCGTCGGCAAGGCGCTGGCGAGCCCTCACCGGGTCTATCTTCTCGATATCTTGGCCCAGGGCGAGCGAAGCGTCGAGCGCCTGGCGGAGGCGGCCTCCATGTCCGTGGCCAGCGCGTCGCAACATCTCCAGCACCTGCGCCAAGCCGGCATGGTTTCGACGCGGCGCAACGGCACCCAGATTCTCTATCGACTGTCGGGCGAGGATATCCTCCCCCTGATGGAGGCGTTGCGAGTGACGGGGCGACGCCACCGCCAGGAGATCCAGAACCTCGTCGACGGCTATCTCAAGGACCGCGACGGCATGGAGCCGGTATCCCGCCTGGAACTGATGCAGCGCATGCGGGACCATGAGGTGCTGGTCCTCGATGTCCGTCCCGAGGACGAATTCCAGTCCGGCCACATCGCGGGGGCCGTCAACCTGCCGATCCGGGCGCTGATGCGCCGGCTCAAGGACCTGCCGAAGAACGTGGAGATCGTCGCCTATTGCCGGGGCGAATACTGCCTGTTCGCCTACGACGCGGTCGCCTTGTTGCGCAAGAAGGGCTACCGCGCACGCCGCCTGGAGCAGGGCTTCCCGGAATGGCGATCCCAGGGGTTGCCGGTCGAGGTCACGCCGTAACCATATGTCATCATTAAACAATATTCCATGCGCGAAGGCTTTTTTCGCGCCGCCTCGTAGTGCGCTATTGACGCGCCGCCGTTATTCAATGAAAATGTTGAATAAGGCGACCGATATGGCGGGGGAGGTCATGAATCGTTCGGCCACCACGGTGCTGGATTCGGCGACGGCTCTCCGCCGACTACAATCCGTCGTCGGTCCATGCAGACCTGTTCGTGCCGGTGAAGATGGGCACCGACTCCCATCTTGCGGCGGCAATCGTCAACCTGCTGATCGCCGGCAGGCACTACAAGGCGGATTACCTCAAGGAGCAGACGGATCTACCCTTCCTGGTGCGCCTCGACAACGGCAAGTTCCTGCGCGAGAAGGACTTCAAGGCGGACGGCAACGATCAGGTCTTCTATGTGTGGGACACCAAGACCGGCAAGGCGGTGCCGGCGCCGGGCAGCATGGGTTCCAAGGACAAGACCCTGAAGCTGGGCGAGGTCGATCCCGCCCTGGAAGGTACCTTCGACGCCGAGGGCGTCAAGGTCACCACCGTCTTCGAGCGGCTCAAGGCCGCCATCGCTCCCTACACGCCCGAGGCCACACAGGCGGCCACCGGCGTGCATCCCTCCGTGGTGCGCAAGCTGGCCGGCTGGATCGCCGAATGCAAGGCCTTGCGCATCCTCGACGGCTATAACAACCAGAAGCACATGGACGGCTTCCAGTGCGGACGGCTGAAGATCCTGATCCTCACCCTGATCGGCCACCACGGCACCACCGGCTCCATCGACACCACCTACGAGGGCTGGCGGCTGGAGGGCAACGCCGAACTGGGCCGGGTGAAGGACAACCCCGGCCGCAGCGTCTCCATGGTGCTGGCCCAGTGGGTTTGGGGAGAGCAGTACCGGCGCACCAAGGCCTATTACGACGACACCCAGCTGAAGGAGCAGATCGGCTTCGGCGTCGACGACATGGAGACCTTGCGCAAGGAGTCCGAGGCCAAGGGCTGGATGCCCAAGTGGCAATCCATCAAGGACCCGGTGGTCTACATCAACGGCGGCATCAACCTCTTCGCCACCTCCGTCGGCTACCAGCACTTGGCGGAGAACTTCCTCAAGCGCTGCGAGCTGCTGGTGGTGGTGGATTTCCGCCTCAATTCAGGCGCCATGTACGCCGACATCGTGCTGCCCGCCGCACCCGAGCAGCAGAAGCTGGACATCCGCGAGACATCGGTGACGCGCTTCATCCACGCTTTCGGGCAGCCGGTCAAGCCGATGTACGAGCGCAAGACGGACTGGCAGATCAACGTGGCGCTGGCCAAGAAGATCCAGGAGCGGGCCAGGGCGCGCGGCGTCACCCGGGTCGAGGATCCGGAGATCAAGAGCGCCATCGACTTCAACACCATCTACGACGACTTCACCATGAACGGCGCCGTCGAATCGGACGAGGCCGCGTTGCGCTTCGTCATGGAGAAATCCAAGGCGCTCGGTCCCGGCACCTACGAGGAAGTGATGAAGAGTGGCTTCGTCGCCGTCGGCCCGGAGGCCGGCAAGACGGGGCCGGTGCCCAAGGACAAGCCCTACCGTCCCTTCACGATGAACGTCTCCGACAAGAAGCCTTACGGAACCTTGACCGGGCGGCTGCAGTTCTACGTGGATCATGATTGGTTCCAGCGCTTCGATGCGACGGTCCCGAAGCCCCAGGTCAAGGGTGGCCACATCGGCCCGAAGCGCTTCCCCTTCAAGACCAACTCGCCGCACACCCGCTGGGGCATCCATTCATGGTGCCGCAACGAGAAATGGCTGCTGCGCCATCAGCGCGGCGAGCCGGATGTCTGCCTCAATCCGAAGGCGATGGCGAAGAAGGGCATCAAGGACGGCGACATGGTGCGGATCTTCAATGACATCGGCGAGAGCATTTTCCGCTCAATCGCGATCATAACCGGCAGCAGCGAAGTAGGCTTGGCACTCGGCCTGGGTAAAGGTATCGATGCCGCGACCGATGGCGTCCCATAGATCGTCCTTGGTTCGGGCGGCCGTTTTCTTGAGGAAGCTCTTGAGTTTGGAGAAGGCCATCTCGATAGGGTTGAAGTCGGGGCTGTAGGGCGGCAGGAAGCGCAGCTCGGCACCTGCCGCCTCGATGGCCTCGCGCACGGATGTCGGTTTGTGGGCAGGCAGATTGTCCATGACGACGATGTCGCCCGGCGACAGGGTCGGCACCAGAACCTGTTCCACATATGCCAGGAAGGCGGGGCCGTTCATCGCGCCGTCCAGGACCATCGGCGCCGTCATGCCCTCCAACCGGAGAGCGCCGACGAAGGTGGTGGTCTTCCAGTGGCCGTGAGGTATGGGGGCGCGGCAGCGTTCGCCACGCGGTGCTCGGCCACGCAGCCGGGCCATCTTGGTGCTGGCGCCGGTCTCGTCGATGAACACAAGGCGCTCGAGCTCAAAATCCGGTTGAAGTTCGAACCAGGCTTCGCGCCGCCGCCGGACGTCAGGCCGTTGCTGTTCGCTTGCGTGCGCGGTTTTTTTTGAACGTCTGGTCGTGGCGGTCCAGAAGGCGCCAGACCGTGCTCTGGGCAACATGGAGCCCATGAGCTTTCTCCAGGTGGCCGGCGATCTCGGCCAAGGTCATATCCGGCGTCTCTGTTATCAGCGCCAGGATTTCCTCGGCATGGGCCTCCATACGATGCGAATGCCGGTCACCCCCCAGGGGCCTCGCCTCAATACGACCCTCCCGGCGCCATTGGTTCACCCACTTGACCGCCGTCGATACCGCTACCCCGAACCGTCCGGCCGCCGCCCTCCGGGATTGGCCATTCTCGACCGCAGACACCAGCCGTTTGCGAAGATCCTTGGAAAGAGGTGCTGTCATAGAGGCTGGCCTCCTTCACCAGCCCCTATCTTGAATCAGATTTCGCCACCCTTGGGAATCCCCTGCTGGCCGGCGCTGCCGGAGGACCAGGTTTTCTCCGAGCACGGCTGGGAGCAGTACCTCTACAACAAGATGACCCACTACAACATGATCAACGCCGAACTTATCAACCCTCTGGAGCTGGTGGGCGGCTACGGCCACATCAAGTACGCCTCCGGCGGCTTCAATCCGAACCGCATCTTCTATGAGACGACGGTCGACATCGAAAAGGTCAAGGAGTAGGTCCCATGGCGAATCGGCAACTGGCCTTCGTGTTCGACCTCAACAAATGCATCGGCTGCCACACTTGCACCATGGCCTGCAAGCAGCTGTGGACCAACCGCGACGGCCGCGAGTACATGTATTGGAACAACGTGGAAACCCGCCCCGGCAAGGGCTACCCCAAGAACTGGGAGCAGAAGGGCGGCGGCTTCGACGCGGCCGCCAATCTGCGCCCCGACGGCCGGATACCGCCCCGGGAAGACTATGGCGGCGTATGGGAATATAACTTCCAGGAGGTGTTGCTGGACGGCAAGGGCGATCGCGTCGTGCCCGACCAGAAACCGACCTGGGGCCCCAACTGGGACGAGGACGAGGGGCAGGGCGAGTTCCCCAACAATCACTATTTCTACCTGCCGCGTATCTGCAACCACTGTTCCAATCCGGCCTGTCTGGCCGGCTGTCCGCGCCAAGCCATCTACAAGCGGCCCGAGGACGGTCTGGTGGTGGTCGACCAGGAGCGCTGCCGGGGCTATCAGTACTGCGTTCAGGCCTGTCCCTACGGCAAGGTCTTCTTCAATACCAAGACCAATACCTCGGAGAAATGCATCGGCTGCTACCCCCGCGTCGAGAAGGGGACGATCCCGGCTTGTTCGGCGCAGTGCGTCGGCCGCATCCGTTTCGTCAGCTACCGCGATGACAAGGACGGCCCGGTGTACAAGCTGGTCGACAAATGGAAGGTGGCCCTGCCGCTGCACGCCGAATACGGCACCAAGCCCAATGTCTTCTACGTGCCGCCGATCAACACCACGCCGCCGCTTTTCGAGGAGGATGGGCGCCTGGGCGACAAGCCCCGCATTCCCATCGAGCCTGAAGACCCTGGGAACGGAAATGCAGAAGCGCCGCGAGGCCAAGCCGTCGGAATTGACCGACCTTCTCATCGGCTACACCTCGGCCGACAGGTTCAAGATATGAGCGGCGCGCGGCAAGCCTTGGCGGACACGACGGCGCTGGCCAGGATCTACCAAATCCTGGCCCGGGCCTTCGATTACCCGGAAGCGGCCTTCTGGGCGTCCATCGGCCAGGCGCGCCTGGAGGCGACGCTGGATCGCCTTTCCCCGGAAGAGCGCGAGGCCGAATACCTGGCCTCCTTCGAGACCGGGGGCGTGCCCCTCTACGAAGGGCTCTGCCTCGACAAGGAGGGGCGCGAGGGTATCCAGGAGGATTTGCTGCGCTTCTACCATTTCTTCGGCCTGCGCCTGAGCGGCGAGACGCGCGACTTTCCAGACCACCTGTCCGCCGAACTGGAATTCATGGGCCATCTGCTAGTCCTGGAGGAAAAGGCGCGGGCGGACGGACGCGACGCCTCGCCGTTCCGTCTGGCCCAGCGCGATTTCCTGGCCCGCCATCTGGCGCGCTGGGTTCCCGAACTCTGCACCCGGATGGACCGGCGGGGCCTGGCCTCGGATTACCGCCGCCTGGCGGGCTGGCTCGACCGCCTCGTTTCCGGCCATCTTGATGACCTCGAAGCCGCCCTCGGTTCCGCGCCATCGCCGCCGGGCGTCGCCGCGGAAGCCCTTGTCGAAGGAGCAAGACCATGACCTTCCCGCTTCGCCGCTTTGCCCTTCTTTGGGCCGGTCTGGCATTCGTCGCCTTGACGGCGCCGGTGCCGGCCCTGACCGCCGAGACCAAGCCCGCGGGCGTCCCAGTGGCTACCGTCGAGGAGCCGCTGGGCGAACGCGATGTCGATGCCGCCGCCTGGGCGAAGGTGCCGGCGACCGAGATCGAACTGACCACCGCGCCTTCCATCCATCCGGCGATCCAGGGGGAGGCGGTCACCACGCGCGTCACCGTCCAGGCGGCGCGCAGCGGCAAGGATCTGCTGTTCCGGCTGCGCTGGAAGGACGATGGCGCCGACGCCGCGCGTGGTCCGGGCAGGTTCGTCGATGGCGCCGCCGTCCAGTTCGCCTCGGACGGTGATACCCGAACGAATATTCTCATGGGTGGCGAGGGGCGCCATGTCGACGTCTGGCACTGGAATGCGACGACCAACGGCGGGGCCAACCTGCTGGCCAACGGCACCGGCACCCTGACGCCCAATCCGGCAGCCACGGTCAAGGCCTCCGGCCGTTACGCCAAGGGCCAGTGGACGGTGGTCATCCGCCGGGAACTGGCTCCCGCCGGCACGGATGCCGTCACCTTCGGCAAGGGCGGCAAGGGCACTGTCTATCCCGTCGCCTTCGCCATCTGGAACGGTCGCAACGGCGAGCGCGACGGCTTCAAGGCGGTCACCGTGGAATGGCAGGAACTCAGATTCTGAACTCCCCCGGGTCGACGGGTGCCCCTTTTCCATCGAAACACCCGCCGGCCTACTTCCTCCTCAAGTCCAATCGATGGAAGCGGAACAAACTTCACCCCCCAGAAATCTCCCCTGGGGGGTGTCTTTTTATCAAGAACTGCGGAGTTGGATGTGGGCCCCGGATGCTGCGTATGTAGTGAACCGAAAATGTCACCGTCCAAGGAGGGAACTTTGGTTTCCATTTCCAGGAGAGACATCGACGATATCCATGGCTACGATGGATCGAGGAAAACGGGGACCCGGACCCGGCCGATGGGACGAAGCGCGGGGAGTGCCGGAGACGCCGTCGGCGGGGACGGATCAAGGGCAGCGGCGGGGATGGTGGCGATCCCATTCGGAGCCCGCCAATGGCCTGCCTCATACGCGGGCCGGAAATGCGAAGAGCGGCCGACCGGGGGAGGATATCCCCGGTCGGCCGCGGCATCGAGATCAGGTGACCGTCCGCCTCATTCAGCGAGATGCATCTCCGCCTCCGCCTTCCTTCTCCTCACGAGCCCTGGCAGCTTACGGCCTCCGCCCCAAACCCAGCGACGGAACTCGTCCGGGACGTCGCCGTGCTCGTCGCGGTTGACCTTGCGGCGCAGGGTCGAGCGCTGCAGCGCCCCACCGCCCAGGTTGAAGGCGAAGGAGGCGACCGCATCGTATCGCCCGTCGGAGAGCGGCACCGTGATCAGCCGCAGGACGGCCCGTTCGGCGACGGCGACGTCGCGCCGCAACAGGGTCTCGGCCTCCTCCTCGGTAACCGGCGGGGTGGTGGCGGTGACGGGCAGGCCATCGAGGCCGTGGATGGCGCCGAAGCCGATGGTCCACCATCCGGCCGGGCAGATGTAGGGCGTGGCGCTGAAGCCCTCGAAGCGCTTGATCAGCGCCAGCCCCTGGTCGGTGACGTGGCGCATGGCTCACTTCCCCCTGAACTTGGCAAGGGACCTCGCGCCGAACCAGAAGCTCATCACGGCGGCGAATAGAGCCTGGGTCTCGGGATCCCATATCTGCGGCAAGGCCTGCGCCAGCAGGACACCCTCGACGGCGATCAGCAGGTAGAGGGCAGAGCCCTTCACGGCGGCGAACAGGGTGAAGAAGGCGTAGGTGATGACCGGGCGCACCGATCCCGCCAGCGCATCCACCCACTTGACCCCGGTCGGGCGCAGGGATCGGTAGAGTGCCTGGGATTCGGCGATGTCAGCCTGGACGTTGATCTCCTCCAGCCGCTGCTGGTGACCGGCCCGCTGCATTTCCATCTGACGGTCCATGACGGCCAGTTCGTGCTTGCGGTCCTGGTGCTCGCGGAAGAGCTTGAGCAGATCGGGGAACAGGCTGGTGAGAAAGCCGAGGGCGGAGCCGAGCAAGGTCAGCATGTCGATTGCCTCGCAACAAAAAGGCCGCCCAGATGGGGCGGCCATGGTGGACAGAGATGACAGGGATGATCAGTCGGCGGGATGTCCGCTACGCGTTCACTGCGTTCCGTCGATGCCGGCCTTGCGTTCCGCCCATGCTTGTACGAATTCGATGGTGCGCGGGCCGAGATAGGAGATTGCGGCGATGAAGCCGGCCGCCGCCATGCCCCCGAGTTGCAGGTACTCGGCGGCACCCCCGGCCACCACGCCCATGCCGATGGCGATCATCAGCTCCCAGGCCAGTTGCAGGGACCAGAAGCGCCGCCGTCCCTTGCGGACCAGGTCGGCGTGATAGAGGCCGCGCCCGATCAGGGCCCACCACACGGCCCAGGCCAGCCCGACCAGGGTGTGCTGCATCTCGGGGGGCAGATTGCGCCAGACCATGGCTGTCTCCTTCAGTTCACATGCACGGCGTCGTGCTCGCCGACGGCGGTGATCTCGACCCGCTCGCCGCGCGGCCGGATGGCGAGCACGCGGGCAAACAGACTCCAGGCATCCGATGGGCCGAAAGCGTAGTGGGTGCGTTCGGCCTCGCCGCCGGTGTAGGGCTCGATGTCGAGGGGGGCCTGCGGCACCGCCGCGTAGTCGGTCTCGCCGGGGACCACCGGATAGGGGCCGGCGATGGCCCCGTCGGCCCGGCGGAGCGCCAGGTAGTGGGGGCCGTCCGCCCATTCCAGCGGCTCGGAGGCGGTCAGGGTCTCCCCGTCCCAGCCGACGATCTCGCCACCCTGGCCCCAGCGGGGCATGTCATGAACGATGGCGATCAGGTCGCCATAGGTGGGGATCAGCCCCTCCAACTCGGTCTGGAAGGTGACGAGCTTGCGCCGGTAGCGGTTGGCGGCGGCCATGTAGAGGCCTTCGCGCTGGGCGTGATCCTTGTCCGTGCAGCCGGTGAGCTGGAGGCGGGCCGGTTTCTCCTCGGCGGAGTCCGGCAGCTTGGCGGTGACCTCGTCGGGCCGCCAAGTGCGGGCCGAGAAGTATTCCACCGTCACCGCGTCGGCGGTCTCCTCCCCCGGCATGACATAGCGGATGCGGAAACTCCCCTTGGCGATGTTGCGCGGCCCGAACAGGGCGACCGGCAGGCTCTGCGGTCCATCGCGAACGATCCGCACGATACCGCCCTGCTGGATGGGCACGGCCCGGCCGCAACGGGCGATGCGGGTCAGCGCCTCCCATACCGTCATGGAGGTGTCGAACACGCCGTCGAAGTGGTCACCCCGGTTTTCCCAAACGTCATCAAGAGCCAGCAGCCCGGCCAGATCGATCCGGGCATCGGCCAGTTCCGCTCCGTACTCGGCTCGGGCTGCGTCGGCGAAGGCCCAGGCGATGGATCGGGTCGGCTGCGGTGCCGACCATCCTGCCTGGGACCAGACCGGGAGCTTGCGCGTCACGACACAGTTGATCAGACGCGAGGTGCGCTGGGACAGGTTGTCGGTCGCCCGCATGCGGATGGCGAGCAGGGTCACCGGCCCATAGTCGGGTTCGTCCTGGAGCCAGGCGCTCAAGCCCGCCCAGCGGATTTCGTGGCCGGCGCGCGACGAGGTGTCCTTGTTGTCGGTGCGCCTGAGGCGGACCTCATGGCGGCCCGGCGCCACGGCGTAATGATAGCTCAGCCGGATCGGCGTGTTGGTCGCTGCCGAGTGGCTTTCCGAGGCCAACTGCTGCCAGGCGCCGATGGCCAGGCCGTCGTCGTCGATAAGCCTAGCCTCGACCACCCAACTGGCGGAGCGGGTATCCAGCCCTCCGGAATCGTTGGCGTAGTAGAGACCACGGGCGAAGACGATATCGATGCCGATCCGGGTGGCGGTGGTCTCGGCCGACGCCGAGACGAAGGGTCCGATCCAGCCGGTCTCGCCGCTCCCCAGATCATTGGGCGCGGTCAGTTCCTGGCCGGCCACCTCTGGCGCCGAGGTGACGTTTGGATCGAACAGGGTGACGGCACCGCCCGGCTCGACGATCTCGACCTCGACCTCGGCGAAGTTGCCGATGTCGGTGTCCTCGACGCGGATGGCCTCCAGGTCGTAGTGGCCCTGGCCGATGACATGAAGCTGGTGCAGGTACTGCTCGTTGTCGGCGTACTCGTACCAAGGCTCGGCGGCCAAGTCGGGATAGACCAGATGGCGGCCGTAGATCACCGGGATGGGCTGGCCAAGCCGGGCCTGGTTGCCCTGGGCCTGGAGGGAATAGGTCGGGCTCGGGCTGGGCGGGCTGCCGATGCTGCCCAGGCCCCAATCGGCCGAGGGCCGCGAGGGGCTGGGAGCCGGAACCAGGGCGTTGATGAGGGCGCCGCCCACCAGATTGACCGCGCCCGAGATGACGCCACCGAACACCTGCCCCCAGGTGACCGAGCCGAAGGCCGCCGCCCCGCCCTCGAAGCCGAAGCTCCCGGCCAAAGCCCCGCCATAAGCGGCACCAAGTGCCATGCCGGCCACCATGACGGCGACCATGAGCACGGTGCGGAGCGGGTTCTTGCCGCCCCCGCCTCCGCCACCACCACCGTGGGGAAGCGCCACGAAACAGACCACGTCGCCGGCACGGATCACCAGCACGGACCATTCGGCCCGCAAGACGGCGCGGCCGTTGACCAGACAGATGGTCGGCTGGGCGAACTCGGCGATCCCCTGGCCGTCGAGCCAGCCCCGGATGGTGACCGGCTTCAACACCGGCATCACCCTGCGGTCGCGCTCGGGCCTGAGCGCATTGTGGACCATGACGATTGTGGCGGGACGGGTCAGGGACGGTCTCCGATGAAGCGGTAGAAGCCCTCGATCCGCCAGCCATGGGCGGCGAGGCTGTCGCGGGCTTGGGCGACCACGCCCTTGTCGCGGACGACATGCAGCACCTTGCCGCCGTCCACGCCCAGCCAGACGCCGACATGGACGGGATAGCGGGCCTGTCGCATCAGCACGCAGTCACCTTCCTCGGGAACCTCGACCAGATCCCAGCGTCGGCGCTCCGGGTGGTCGCGGAAGGCCCTGGCGATGGCGAGCAGGTCGTCCGGGTTGGGGATGGCCGGCAGGTCGCGGCCGAACCGTTGCCGCTGCACATGGCGCACCAGCGCCCAGCAATGGAACGAGTCCGGCCCTTCCCCCGTGGCGGACCACGGCAGGCCGATATACTCGGATGCCCAATGCCCGCGCCGGGGTTGGCTCAGGGCGGCCGGCGCCAATTCAAGAATCATCGTCGCAGTCCCGGATATTTCCTGATGGTGTAGATGTCGCTGGGGAAGGCCTTGTTGCCGATGTCGAGCACCCGCGCCCGGCCAGTGACCCGGAACACGTCCACCTCGACCTCGGACAGGGTCATGGTCAGCGGCGGGTCCATCTGCGGCCCCTCGATGTCGGTCGAGAGATAGGGCCGGTAGGTGACCTGGATGGCGTCCTGGCTGACGGCGGCGGCGTCCAGGTGGCGGGTGATCTCGCGCCCGACATTGTCCAGCGTCACCACGATCTCCGGCACCGGGATGGTGTCCACCGGCGGCAACTCCATCTCGAAGCCCAGTGCCACGAACGGCACCAGCAGGCCGGCGTCCCGCGCCGCCCCCGCCTCGATCCGGGCCACCAGCCCGACCTTGCGCCGTGCCTCCGCGTCCAGGGCATCCAGGACAGCCTGAACCTCCGCTCCGCCGAGACCCAGCCAAGTGGCCGTGTCCTCGTAGTTTCTGACCACCCGGATCGGCCTGGGCGCCCCGTCCTCGATGAAGGATGGGTGCCAGATCTCCAGGGTGTGCAGGACGACGACATCGGCCGGGGCGGAGGCATAGGCCTCGCGGATGGCCTCGCTGAGGGCGGGATCAGGCATTGCCACCGTCCGACATTTTAGGCGGCTTGGGATGGGCCGCCTTGACCGC
Organism: Magnetospirillum sp. WYHS-4; assembly: GCA_039908345.1. Lineage (NCBI taxonomy): Bacteria > Pseudomonadati > Pseudomonadota > Alphaproteobacteria > Rhodospirillales > Rhodospirillaceae > Magnetospirillum > Magnetospirillum sp. WYHS-4. Next base: position 4,465 of record JAMOBD010000031.1, on the reverse strand, counting down.
CTGCCAGACGTCGATCACCGCGACGAGGTCGGGCGGCAGGGTGGCGCCCTGTGTCCGCAGTTCGGCGAAGCCTTTCAGGAGGGCGTCCAACTGGTCGCCCAGGGCCGGATAGGCGGCGGCCCTGGCGCGACGGTATCCGGTGGCCTCCAGATGAGCCTCGTATTCCGCCAGCCAGGACTTCAGGGTCCCGGCGTCCGGGGCGTCGATGCCCTCGATGGCCCAGACCGAGACCTCCGGCTCGACCACGTCCTTGTCCTCGACCGTGCGGACCGGAGCCGCGACGGTGAAGTTGAACCCCGCCGGATCGTCGAAGGGCGACCTGGCCGCCGCCACCTTGAACTTCACGGCCTCGGCGACCTTCCGTTCGATGTTGATGGGCATGGCTCAGGCCTCCAGGGGTTGGGCCCAGTAGCCCACCATCACGAAGCCGCTGGAGCCGCAATAGGTGGAGCACTGGAGCCGGATGACGTCATCGACACCGTGGCCGCCGTAGCCCAGGCATTCCTGCACCACTTCCTTGGGAATCACGTACTGGAAGGGCTGCAGGACACCCCAGGCCTCCAACTGGTCCAGGGTCGGACCCGACTTGAACCAGCCGGCGCGGGCGATGTAGCGGTAGCTGTTGTTGGCGCCGGTGTTGGGATGCTGGGGGATCATCTGCAGGCTGGGCTCGCCGTAGCTCTGGTAGCCGGTGCTGGCCGCGTTCTTGGTGTTCAGCGCCATCAGGGTGAGCAGCAGATCCTTGGTGGGGTCGAACACCGGGGCGTAGAGATAGCGCACCGTGTTGCCGGGGTAGCGGTTGCTCTCGCACTGGACGCAGGCGAACTGGTTGGCGGCGTGGCCCCACCAGACCCATTCCGATTGCCACCAGCCGTTCAGGCCGTAGTAGATGCCGTAGCCCTCGGTGACGATGCCGGGATCGTGGACCGGCGTGCAGGCGACGCCCGCCATGCGGACGTACCCGCTGTCGGTCGAGCTGGTGTGGATGGCGACGCCGAAGTGCAGGTAGCCGTCGTCGTCGGAATACAGATCGACCAGATCCTTGCGGAGGTCGAAATGGCACCAGATGTTGCCGGTGTTCTGGCTGTACTGCATCTGCCCGAAGGGGGTCAGCTGGAGCGAGCAGGTGGGATAGCTGTTGCTCCAGGTCTGGGGATGCATGGCCGGCAGGCGCTTGACGATGGCGTAGCCATTGCGGGGGTCGAGCAGGAACGGGAAGACACCCCACCACCAGCCGTTCCCGGTGCAGAAGTTGACGAAGACCCGGTTGTGCATGCCGGGCGTCGCCGGCACCCGGTAGCGGTAGCCGGAATGGCCGGACCAGGCGCCGGTGCGCTGGCCGTGGTTCTGGCCCTGGGTGGGGCCATGCATGTAGTACCAGTTGTCGTACTGCGGGAAACCGCCGTAGCCGCCGGACCAGCCGAGGTTCTGGATGTCGGTCGGCATGTAGTTGCCGCTGCTGGTGAGCCAGGAGGTCCAGTTGCCGGTGCCGTATTCCCGCGTCTGGTCGCCCAGGATGTACTGCCAGTTATGGCCGTGGGATTCCCAGAAGAGCGTCGGCGTGCCGACCGCCGCCCGGTACTTCGGGGTGCCGATGAACTGCCCGGCGGTGGGCGTGGTGAAGGGCGGCGCGGTGATGGGTGCTGCGAACTGGCTGCGCTTGCGCAGATCGATCTCGCCATAGCCCGGCAGACCATCGTCCTGGATGATCAGGGCCTGCCCCGGCGCGCCGACGGACAGCGGTTTCTCCACCCCGTCCGCGTCCCGGAAGATCAGGTCGCCCGGATCGACGGTGATCGAGATGCCCTCGGCCAGCAGGGTCCAATGGGCGGGATCGGTGGGCAGGGTGCCGGCGGGAGCATCGGCGGTGCAGAAATAGGACGAGCGACCGTGGAAGACGGCGTCGTTGCGTTTGTATGCGGTCGCCTCGTCCCAGATACCGCGCCAGAAGAAGCCGTTGCGCTCGACCATCAGCGCCCAGTGCTGGGTGCTGGTCGGATCGGTGCCGGGAGCATCCGGGGCCTTGATGCAGATGAAAAGGTCGCGCTCGAAGCGCACCATGTCGAGGGGGCGATAGGCCGCCTCCGGGTCGTAGTCGCTCCGCCAGGCGAGGCGGATCTTGCCGAGATCGATGGTGGCCATCAGATCCTCGCTTCCAGGTGTCCGAGTTCGTCGATGGAGAGGGAGACGCCAGGCGGCACCAGCCACCAGACGTCGAAGTCGGCGACGGCGAAGCTGCCGGCGGTGCCGTGGGTCCAGATGAGCGAGCCGTCGTCCCCGACCGTCAGGCCGTGAAATTCCGCGCCGCCATTGGCGAACAGGCGGGCCTGCTCGCCAATGGCGGGCGCTGTAGCGATCCGGCTCCACCTCCTGGTCCACCGGGGCTTCCGCCCAACGCTCGGCCTTCTCCCGGTGCGCGGAGGCCTTGAGAGCATGGTGGCGGGCGCTGAAGGCACCCGTTTCCACCTCCGCGTCTTCGGTCTCCTCGGCCCATTGCCGGGCCTTGGCCTCGGAAGCGGCGGCGGAATCCTCGCTGGCGGCAGCCGTCGCGACCTTACCGTCCAGTTCCGCCCGCCCTGCCTCCAGGCTGCCTTCGATGTCGGCGATGGCCTTGGCGACCGTCTTGATCGGACCATTCTCGGTCTCAACGGTGCTGGCACCATCGCCGTGGACGACGGCGTGCAGCTTGGCGCTGGCCGCCGATGCGCGATCGACGGCCGCCTGGAGGTCGGCTTGCAGGGACATGGGGGTTACCAGCTATGGGAAACGGGCAGGGTGACGTGGACGAGGCCGTGCAGCCGGTCCACGGTGGCGAACAGGGATGCGAAATCGGAATCCAGCGCGATAGCCAGGGCGTCGGCCGAGAGGGTCGGGCGCTCGCGCACCTCAAGCTCCGAGGCGATCTCCCACAGGAGTCCCCCCACCAGCCTGGCCTCGAACTGCCGCGTGAACCGGGCCTCGTGGTCCACCAGTCCCACCCCGCCCAGGAGGGGAATCTCGAACCACTCGCCGCCTTCCTTGGCCCGCCAGCGGTACCAGGCCTCGAACAGGGCGAACTGCTCGCGTCGCATCAGCCAGCGCACCGCGATCCGGGACGGCACCTGGGTAAAGCGTTTCCGCTGTCGGGCCGGTCCCGCCTCCATCTCGGTGCGCAGGATGGCCTCGCCTGGACGGATGCCGTATCCCTGCACCGTCGGCAGGGGCAGGGTCGGGGGCCAGGAGAGGGGCATGGGCGCTGTCTTCGATGTTGCATCGTTCCCGGCCGCCATTACTCTGGCAGTCGGGGCAAGAAGAACGGGGAGCGGAATGAAGCTGATCTACATCGACGAGGCCGGAGCCACCGGAGTCCGGGCCAACCCACAGCAGCCCATCCATCTGCTCGCCGCCGTCATGCTGGACGAGGCGCTGGTACGGCCCGTCGAGGACGAGCTACGTACCCTGGGCTACAAGTACTTTGGCGCCAAGTCGGGAGACACCCAGTTCGAATTCCGGGGCTACGACATCTACCACGGCAACGGCTATTTCGCCGGCATGAAGCCGGACGAGCGCATCGGGCTCGTCAACGAGATCCTGGATATCATCGAGCGGCAGAAAGTGACGCTCGGCTATGTCGCGATCGACAAGCAGCGATCCAAGGCGAATCTGCATCCCCACCAGTTGGCGTTCCTGCTCCTGGTGGAGCGAATTGAGGATCGGCTCAAGTCCCAGGACGCCCTCGGCCTCATCGTCGCCGACGAGAACGAGGATATGGAGCAAAGCCTGATTGACGACCTGGAGATATTCAAGACGGAGAGCACCCGCTTCGGATGGCGCCCGACCCGGATCGAACATGTGGTGGACTCGATCCACTTCGTCCAATCCAAGAACAATCGGCTGATTCAGCTTGCCGACGTGATCGCCGCCGTCACCTATCGAGGCCTGGTCACGGAAGATGCGGTAACGGCCGCGTTTCTGGCGGAAACCGACCCGACACGCCGTCCGCCTGCGATGCATTTTCCCGAGTGGCTGGCGAAATTCGGGTCGGCGAAGCAGCGAGCCAACATGCAGCTTTGGAACCGCGTCAAATTACGTGGTCCCTTTTCCAAGCGGTTCCCGGAATAGAAAGCGAGCCGGGGCTCTGATAGCGGGGGCTCAGTGACCCGAACCCACTCCCGGCTCGCAAGTTCAGCATGGCATTTTCCGGAGCGACTTTCAATACACGCGAAACAGGTTATCGATAGGCCCCCGCCGCCGGGTTGAGGCCGTAGCGGCGTTCCAGGGTGGGGGCGAGGCCCTCGCCGCGTCCGATCTTGCGGCTCATCAGCATTTCCATCCGGTCGACGGACCGAAGGGAACGCGAAGCGGACAAGACGTCGATCATCACCTCGCCGGCCGGGCCGCGCCGGGTCTCGGTGCGGGCCTGGGTGTTGGGCACCGTGTTGGTGACGGTGGGCTGGACGACCACGGTGACGCCGCCGGCAGATGG
>JAMOBD010000030.1 GCA_039908345.1 Magnetospirillum sp. WYHS-4 | reverse complement strand
AACGACAGAGAAAATGTTCCACTACATTTTTCGCCAGGTCCGGATTTCAGGCCAAAAAACCCAATATTTTCAATAGGGGCCTCTCCCAAAACGCCCCTCCACTGTTCAAGTTGGGTCAAGTTCCTCCAGGCGGGCCTTGAGAACGCCGGAATAGGCGCCGTCCTCGATCGCTCTCACGATCTGCTGGATCCGGTGAGTGATGGAATGGAGTTCCTGCTGGCGCGATTGGCGCTCCGATGATGCCGTGCGGCGCCGCTCGTTGGCCGAGGCGATGTATTCGGCGATGAATTGCTGGACCAGCTCCGGTGCGAGCAGCTTTTCCTTGAGGCCAGCAAGCACACGACGTTCGAGATCATCCCGCCCAACGGTGCGGCGGTTGTCGCAGATTCCACGTTCCCGATGATTGGCGCAGCCGTATCGACCCAGGGCGGCGACTGACAGCGGCCCGCCGCAGACGCCGCAACGCAGGAGTCCGGAAAGCAGATAGCGGGGCCGGTGCGCCGGATTGAGGCGATTGGAAGAGTCCTTTGGTGTGGTTTGGCGGCGATGACTCGACAGCCGCTCCTGGGCGGCTGTCCAGAGATCGTCGCTCACGATCTGGAGGTGGGGCACCTCGGAAATCACCCAATCCTGTTTCGGGTTCGGGCGGGCCTGGCGCTTGCCGGTGACGGGATCCTTGATGAACTTCTGGCGATTCCAGACAACGCGGCCCGCGTACAATTCGTTTCGAAGGGCGCCAGTGCCGCGGTCGGGATTCCCGAGTAACGTCGAGGCCGACCACTTCCCTCCACGGGGCCCAGAAACACCTTCGATGTTCAGGTCACGGGCAATCGATCGCGGAGATTTTCCGGAAACGTATTCGGAAAAAATCCGTTTCACGATCCCGGCCTCGGCCTCCACGATTTCACGGTCGCCGCGGGTGGGCTCGCCATGGTCGTCGTGACGATAAACGGGTCGGTATCCGAAACAAAGGCCGCCGGCGATCTTGCCCTCCTGGACCCGGCCTCGCTGGCCTCGGCGTGTTTTCTCGGCCAACGATTTCAGGAACACGGCGTTGATGGTCGAACTCAGTCCGACATGGAGTTCCGAGACCTCGCCCTCCAGCAACGTGACAATCCGGATTCCGCGAAACGTGAGGAGCTTGTAGGCCCGGGCCGTCTCCTCTTGATCGCGGCTGATCCGATCCAGTGCTTCGGCCATCACGATATCGAAACGACCACCTGCGGCGTCCTGAAGCATCCGCTGGTAAGAGGGACGGTGCGCAGTCGATCCGGTGACGGCCAAGTCCGCGTAGCTCTCGACAATATGCCAGCCTTCTTTCGCGACCCGCTCCTGGCAAAGGAGGATCTGGTCGTCGATGGACCGGGCACTCTGCAGATCGGAACTGAACCTCGCGTAGAGGGCTACTCGCATGGGTGATCTCCGCCGGGGGAGGCGGGGGCGTCCTGCGACGGCCCCGCGGCATGATTGTCGTTCGCCGCTTTCTTGGCAAGAAGGGTGATGAATCTCTTGACCGCCGGACCGACGATCACGGGGCCGGTTTGGGATTTGCCCTTCGGGGCTCGTGCCGGATCAGCCATGGCTGCTCTCCCCGGTGCTGGGCATTGGCTCCTCAACCTGGTCCTGCACGTTGTCGTTTGCGGTGTTGCTCAGCAGATCCGAAAAGAGGCGGCGCGCAATGGGATCATCGAGGTGGCGATTCAGGATGTTGGTGAGCACCCTGCGGAAGGCTTCCTCCTTCGCGGCGAGGTCCAAGACGATGCCGCCGCAGACGATCTTCCGGTCAACGGCCATACGGCGACGAGTGCTGGTTCGCTCCTTAAGTCGGCGATCTCGTTCTTCTTTCAGTTGGGTGATCTTCCGATCCAGGTCGGCGATCCGGATCTCGATCTCGTCAAGCTTCAGGACGGTCTTCATGATTTCTCTCCTTTCCACTTTTGTCCTGATGCCAGTGTACGATGCCGTGTTGCAAACAAGTCCCATATCTAGTGCTTGACGAGTCGTCATTTTCATTGTTTTTCAATGAGATGTGCGACGGAAAATATTTTTTTGCGGGGGGCTTGTCCCTCGGCATGAACGCCCTCCCCAACGGATTTGAGGCCCCCGTCCGAGACGTGAATCTCCTTCGGATTTCGGTTTTTCAAGGTTCTCTGGCAAACTCGTTCTGCGCACTTAGAGCAACGGTGGGTTGAGGCGAGGATCGGTTCCATTTTCACCAGACCGAAGACGTTCGACAGGCGTGGTTGCAAGCCCCCGCAACCAAAAAAGTCCCGCTAAGTCAACCACTTAGCGGGCCGTTCCGGGTCCGGAACCACCCTCCAAAATCCCCCTTGCTCCAAATTTGCTCCACGCCGCTCCCCGGTACGCGCGGCGGCAGGCGGGGCGGATAACGGTCTTTCCCTCCATGGAAGGCGAAGTCGAGCACTTCATTCCCTCGCCGTCCCCTGCCGAGGTCGCCACCGTCAAGCCGGCCAAGCTATCCCCCTGGAGAAGCAAGGACTACGAGCCCGACCCCTCGCCATCACTGTGAATGGACGCAAGGGCGTTGTGCCGAGGGATGATGGGGACCACAGCCTTCCCTTGGACGGTCAGTCATCATTAACTGGAGCTTCCAACCTGGCGTCCAGAAAATCCGCCAGGACCATGAGCTGTTCGGACAAGTCCGATCGCCGCATGGCATGGATATCGAGGATCGCCTGTTCTCGAGCGGGCCGACGGGCACGAAGAGGCTGGACCGGTCCGCGCCTGTGACGGATCACCGTCTCGCCGGCATTGGCCCAGAAATAGGGAACATCCCGTCCTTCCATATCTGCCAGTTCCGCCGCCACAAGGTCATCGGACACATGTTCGAGAAAATGGCCGGCATGGCGGAAGCGCTCGAACACCCCGTCGCGCCACAGACCGTACCGGCAGGACACGGGGAGATTCAGCATATGGATGGTCGTGATATAGAGCCGCGTCTTTCGAACCAGAAAGCGAATCCGGAAATCGTCGGCCACCCAGCGATCGATGATGTCCGACAGGAGGGCGCGGCTCCCGAGAAACCATTTGAAGGCGGCCGTGAAACCGCCGAACAAGTCATTCCGGTAATCGGCTGGATCGACAAGCCCACCGTCGGGCCTTCGGAGCCGGTTGTGAAAAGCCGTCGCGGGCTTGTGGTAGTCGAGGATACCGTCGGCGCGCTCGTACAGCCCTAGTTGTACGATCCCCTGCATCGAAACATCACCGCCACGCAAGGCCGAGAGGACAGGGTTGTGACTGAGCAATCCCGTGCTGAGGAGGCGGTCCTGCCTCCTGTCCGTGGGGAAGTTGTACAGGACGCATTCCGGATCGACGATGATCGGCTTGCCCTCGAAGACAAATAGATTTTCGAGATGAAGGTCGACCATCCGGAGGGCGTAGGCCACCGCGGTTACCGCCCCGAGCGCGAACATGAAGGCGGACGGATCGCGGCCATTTTGGCCATCCGTCTTGAGAAAAGGGATGAAGTACCACTGGCGATCCGGGTCGGCGACGATATCCGGAGGAACGAGGTCGATACCAATGGCGGCCGAGAGTTCGGCGAGAACCTCGGCCAGCAGTTGGTAAGGGCGGGGATCGGCGAACTTGAGCACCCAGGGATGCGGCTTCGCCTCGATTACCAGGGGGCGTCTGCCGCCATTGTGGGAGTCGCCGGCCAAGCTTCGGAACTTCAAGGGTGAATGCTGGCCTCCGATGGGGAACGCAACCTCCGTGCTCAACCGCACTTCCCGGAGAAATGCCGTCAACGCGCGGACACGATGGTTGACCACTTCCCCCAGATCGCCAAAGAAAAGCGGACCGCGCTCGCGACGTGCCTGGAACGGCAACTCCGTGTCATTGGCAACCGCCCGTGTCGGCTGTAGGAGGTCGAAGAGCTCCTCGTCGATCAGGCGTTCGACGCATTCCTGGTCGAGGCCGTGGATATTGACGGGACAAGCCCAGAAGCGGTCGATCCGGTCCCGTGCTTGGTGATGAGGAACGGCTTGCATGGAAATGGCTCCGAAGGTGGATGGGCTCAGTCCGACTTCATCGGAGCCCGGCCGCAAGTGACAAGACGTGACTGCGGCACGATTCCGCGGCTCCGGAGGAAGCCCTCCTGGCCCTTGAATGCGTCCGCGTACAGCGCCGTGTCACGGAATCGCTCGTTGACCCGATCGAGCAACGCCCCGCCAATACCCCTCCTCTGGCAGTCGGGATGGACGCAGAGTTCGGCGATCCAGCTGCACATGACGTCGTCGCTGAGAACACGAGCCATCCCGACCAGCCGTTCTCCCTGGAACGCGAAGAATCCGTACACTCCGGCCCCAAACAAGCGGTTCAGGGTCATCGCGGGGTGTCGGTAATTCTCCTCGGTGCCGAAGCCGACCGAGGCATAGAGCGCGGCCAAGCTTTCCATATCTACTCGACGCACGTCGGTCGTCATCTCAAAGGTCACAGACATGATGAGGTCCTTTCTGGGGCCAAGGGGGCTCTACTGCATCCGACCAATTTTGAATCGGGTCGGATGCCACACGACTCGAAGAGGCGGAGAGCGGAAGGAAAGGCCTCCGTGTAGATCGCGGTATGGTAATAACGGCGAACAACACGGTTCACCAACGCCTTACCCACTCCCTTGCCTTGCCATTCCGGCCGGACGCAGATCTCCGCGACATATGTCTTGGTCAGATCGTCGCTGAAGGCCCTGGCGAATCCGACCAGCCGACCATCTTCCGTCTCGGCGAAGGAACCGAAGGTACCATTGCCAAAAATCCTCCCGTAAAGTTCGGTGCGCGGTATTCCTTTGTCCGAAATGCCGAAACCCACGGAATCCGCGACATCATCGAAGGCCTCGGCTTGATATCGCGAGGCGTGGTCATGAATGGTGATGCCCTGAACCTCATGGTCGTCCACTTGGTTCGTGGCTGGCTGCCGAAGGCAAGCATTCAGCTTTACCTTCGGTCGAACGCCCACCATCCGGAAGAACTCGACGGCTTCCGTGGGGGCGTCGCAATACAGTGCCGTATGGCAAAACCGTTCGTCGATCTTCCCCATCAGGAAACGGCCGATGCCCTGGCCGCGCCATACCGAATCAATGCAAATCTCGGCAAGCCAAGAGGACGTCAGATCGTCGCTGAAGACGCGCGCGGAGCCAACCAGTTTGTCGTCGAGAAAGGCGAACACTCCGAAGGCTCCCGGGCCGAACATGCCGTTGAAATCGCTGTTGTCGGCGGAATCCGGAAAGGGGAAACCCGCATCGCGGTATAGCACCCCCAGGAAGCTGGGGCGCACATGCCCCAACTCCCAAGACCATCGAATGTTCGCCTTTTTCATGGCATCACCTCCCTATCAATAGATGTTTTCGCAGGTCCCCGTGGCCCGGCACTTCCCATCGCGCGGATCATCCTCCGGGTCAGCCGCCGAGAACCGATCGAAAAGGCTGAAAAGTCTTTGCGAATTCACCCTTGACCCGCCATCACGCGCGAAACGGCGCGTGAAAACGTGGTTCAGGGTGGACTCGGTCGGCCCTCCCGGTTTCATGATACCATCGACGCGAAGGTTGTTGTCGCGCTGGAAGCGTTCGATTCCCTGGAATAGGGGTTCGTCAGGATAGGGGGTAATCCCATAGCTGGGGATGGCATAGTAGCCAAGGCCCTGAAGGACCCTTTTCACCGGGACCACATCATCCAAACTGACGTTGTAAGGCCGGCCCAGAGTAGATTTCAGTCGCAACGGAAAAGACATCGCTTGTCTCCCGAAAAGGTTTATCCGATCGCTCCGGGCGCGCCGCCGTGGCGGCGTCCGCGGAACGGACGAAGGGTCCAGTTCCCCAGGAGACGAACTCCAGGGAGACTGGCTTGGATGAGGTTTCGGAGCGTTGTCCGCCGTCGGGTTGTCGGAAGAAGAGTCCGGCCCCGCGGGCGCTGCCTGTCAGCACATGACTTGATAGAGCGGGCGTTATCCGGACAGGGGCCGGGCGCCAACATGCTTCAATATAAGAACGTGAGCGGTTATGTCAAGGGCGCAGAGCGTATAAATTCCTGCATAGCCTGCTACATCGCTCTAGGCTCTCGAATGGCGGGCGTTGATTGGGGGCGCGTCTCCCGCTGGTGGCCGGGCACCCGGTCAGCCAAGCCTTCGCCCTGGAAATGGACATCGCCGCCTCAGGAAAGATCGATGCCGATTACCTCGATCCGCTCGTCCCGGGCACGTTGCCTGGCCAATTCGCTGGCCTCATCGCCCAGGCGTTGCAAGAGCCCACGAAAGTCGATGGCTGGCTCACCCGTCGGTCGCCAAGTCCTTCCGGCCGTCAGATTGACGGGCAACAGAATCCCATGCCTGGATTCCCGGATGCGCATGTACTGCCCGACCAACTGGGTTTCCAGCGCATCCTGCCGAAGCTCGTTGTACGACCACTTCCCGGCGATCTTCACCTCGATGGTGACGATGCCCACCCCGGCGCGGAGGACGCGAATGTCGGGGAGCTTGTGGTCCGCGACCTCGACCTCGCGGGCTACCTGGTAGACACCCCGGCTGGCACCGTCGAGCCGCTCCGCCAGGAGCTTCTGGAAGACCTCCTCCGCAGTATCCTCCTTGAACATCCCCTTGAGGGAGAAGTCGCCTTGTTCCGCATTCTCCCGGATATCGGCGAGACGCCCTTGCACGACCGCGAACAGTTCGTCGGGGGTCTGGGGCAAACGCTCGAACCGGTCGACATAGTCCGCGATATCCCGCCCTTTCCAGGCGCGCGGTTCGGCATCCTTCTTGGCTCGTTCGAAAGGCTTTGCCCTCAGCCATTCCCGTGACCTCTTGAAACAGGGATCGGCCGCCAATTGGATCATCGCGTCGTAAGCCTCAGGGTCTTGCGCATCCGCCAAGCGTTGGATGGTAGCGGAGCGGAATTCCTGAGCATGATCCCTGGCGTTCGGGGAATATACCTCGCCGCTAGGGTGATTCTGGTCCTCGTCCAGACGGACATGGCGATGGAGGATCGGCAGGAACCGCCGGAGTGCCGCGACGCGACGGAAATCGGGATCGGGGACGGCAATGTGTTCGTACCGATCACCGTGCAGGATGTCGGCGATCGCGATGACCAAGGCATCGCCGCCCGCCGGATCGGCGGCCATCTGCCTCCGGACCTCCGGGTGACCAGAGCCTCATCGGTCCCGCCCCGCCACTCGGTGACCCTGGAAGAGATGACGATGCGGGCGCGGTTATGTGCAGGGCCCAGGGACCGGGAGAAATTCGCCAAGGCCTGTTCAAAGGCGTGGAAACTGCCGAGGCGGCTTTCGTCGACGGCATCGAGGAAGAAGGAGGCCTCGCCCACCCCCTTCTCCCACTCGCGGAATCGCTTCAGGTCATCGCTGGCAAGAATGGCGGACAGTTCGCTTCCGGCAAGATTTTCCAGGCGGATGAAAAAGGCCGGCTTGCCGCCTGCATTCAGCCGATCCGCCTGGGCTTCCATCTCCCAGGTCTTGCCGCTGCCGGCCTCACCCAGGATGACCACCCGGGGGTATTCGAGAACTTTGTCCCAGGACCAGTTCGACGGCAAGCCGAGCGACCCGTGGACGTAGCTCTGAACAGCGATAGCCTCCTGGTCCTGACCTGGGTCATACTTCACGAAGGTCCGATCAAGCTGAACGAACTCGGAGCGCATTTACCAACCACCAGTGAAACCGTGCAGTCCGCCGTCACGTGATGATGGTCGGCTTCCAGTGATCACGCAAGTGGGCACCCGCGTCAATGCAGGCGCTGCGCCCCTGGCCCAGCGGCCTTGATCGCCGCCTCGTAGGCGGCGCGGATGCGGCGCAGCGAAATGCCCCGGCGCATGCCGGCGCGGAGGCCGTCCTCCACATCGGGTGCGAGGGCTGGGAGGTCGTCGGGGCGCAGTTGCCAATCCTGTGCAAGGTCGCGGCGGATGCCGGCCAGGATCGCCTCGGCGTGTTCAGGCCCTGGCAGCGGCACTGCGACGACCCGCAGGCGGGTGAGCAACGGACCCCGCAGGGGCGCGGCGTCGTTGGCCGCCAGCAGCCAGTTGATGGCCGAAAGGTCGCAGGGGACCATCAGGCATTCGTCCGTCCAGGCCTTGGCGGAAAGGGGTTCCAGCAACCCCAACAGAGTCTGCCGGATGCGGCCGTTGCCATCGCTGCCGCCGGCCTTGTCCACTTCATCCACGAACAGCAGCGGGTTGGCCTGTCGGTGCTGGCGGATGACATGGAGGGGAAAGGCGGGGCTGGCCGTGTTCCACCCCCGCGCCGTGCCATGGAGCAGCCGGTTGTCCGCACTCCCGCCGGCGTTGATCTCGCCCAAGCCGAGGCCCAGCAACTGAGCGAGTCGGCGGGCGAAGCGGGTCTTGCCGGTGCCCGGCGGCCCGAACATCAGCAGCGGGCGCCAATGGGCCCATTGGAGTCCGACCGACCGGCGCAGCCGCAGGTCCCCGACGATGGCCTCGATGACTTCCGCGAACCAGGGAAACTCGGCCTCAAGGACCGTCGCCAGGATGTCGGGATCGGGGCCGGCGACGAGGGACAGAGTGGCGGCAGAGTGGACGTGTTTCGTGCCATTGGAGAACGCGAACACGCCCTATTGTTTCGCCCCCTTGATGGCCTTCTCGGACTATGCATGCAGGAACCAAGCCCCGGTATCCTCGTTACCACCAACCGAGGCTTGAGCGTCCAGCGTTTCACTGCGGCTCATGAACTCGGACACCTGGAAATGGGACACGAGTTCAGCCTGGACGACGAAAACCAAATCTGGCGGCCTATGGGGCGGACGCCGAAGGAACTTCAGGAAATTTCTGCCAATTCTTTCGGGGCTGAGTTCCTCATGCCGAAATGGCTGCTCAGCCAGAACATGAGACGCTACGGCTGGACCGTGGATGATCTCGCAGACCCGGTGGCGGTGTACCAACTATCCCTCCGGGTAGGAGCGAGCTACGAGGCATTGTGCCATTCACTCGTTCGGCACAAATGGATTACCCAGGCGGTGGGAGATGTGCTGTTCGGAACTCGTCCCAAGGAGATCAAGCTCCGACTTCTCGATGGACTGGCTCTTGATGATCCGTGGGCCGATGTCTGGTCATTGACGGAAGCAGATCACGACGGAGTCGTGGAGGCCGGTGAAAACGATGTCTTCCTTCTTCATCTCCAGGAACGTGGAAGCAGCGGATGGCCGTGGACTTGGAAATCATGCTCGAAGGATGCTCGAAGCCGAGGCGGAATCATAGTAGGGTCTGCCCATGACCACCGCCAACATGTCGTAAAAAGCGACAATTCGACCTGCCATGACCCAGCCCTACACCGACCCTGTCGCCAAGCTCCTGACCCTCGCCCGATGCGATATCCACCACCAGAACGACCCGTGGCCGGACTACCTCGGTCTCGGGTTCACCCCCGAGCATGTCCCCGAGTTGATCCGCATGGCGACGGACATGGACATCAACAAGGCGGATGGCGACAGCCTGGAAGTCTGGGCTCCGCTGCATGCCTGGAGGACTCTTGGGCTGCTGCGGGCGGAAGAGGCGGCCGGACCTCTGGTGCGGTTGTTCGACCAGTTGGACCATGACGATTGGCTGCCGGACGAGATGAGGCAGGTTCTCCCGATGATCGGGCCTGGTGCAATTTCCGAATTGGAAGCCTTCCTCGCCGACGAGACGGTCGATGCCAAGAACCGCATTTCCATGCCCGGATGCCTGGAGAAGATGGCTCTTGCCCATCCCGAACATCGCCAGCAATGCGTCGATGTACTGGTCAGGCAGTTGGAGAAGTTCCGGACCAACGATCCCGCCCTCAACGCCTTCATCACCCTGAGCCTTGCCGACCTGCGTGCCGTGGAGGCACTCGATCTGATCAGGGTCGTGTATGCCGAGAAACAGGCGGAACTGATGGTGGCGGGGGATATCCAGGACGTGGAAATCATGATGGGGGTGCGGGAGAAGCGCTCCAGCCCTCGTCCTCGCCTCAGCCCCCTGCTCGACATGTTCGGCGGGGGAGATGTTCCGGTGGACAGCATCGCCAATCCACACCGTGCGGTCGGCCGTAACGACCCATGCCCCTGCGGGTCGGGGAAGAAATACAAGAAATGCTGCCTCCATTGACTGCCGGGAGGGGACAATGATCCGCCTGACCCACGAGCAGATCATGACGCTGGTGGAGTGCGACTGGCTCGGGGCGGGACCAATTCGCCTGAATTCCAATCTCACCCTGGCGGAGCTTTCGGACGCCCCGGTGCTTCCCAACGCCCGTCTGCTGTTGAAGTGCATGGACGAGGATGGTGGGGTCAAGTTGACGAGTACGGGGAATTTCGGACAGAAATTCGTTGCCCGCATGGCGGAGGAGTTCACCTGGCCCGGATATGATCGGGAGATGCTGTGGCGGGTCAACAAGGTGCTCAACCAGGCCGATTTCCCGCCGCTGGATTTCCTTCATGCCATATTCGACCTCGCCCGCTTGGGACGGAAAAGCAAAGGCATGTTGGTCCTGACCAAAAAAGGGCGGTCGCTGCTGCCCGAAGAGGCGGCCGGGCGGTTGTTCGTCGCTCTCTTTGTCGCCACGTTCAAGCGGTACAACCTCGCCTACCTGGACAGGAGGGTGGTCAAGGATCATTTCCAGGCCCAGATCGGATTGACGCTCTACCTGATGTCCAAGGTGGCGGAGGAACCCCGCACCGCCGACGAATTGGCGGGCGTCATCATTTCACCCTTGGAAAATGGCACCTCGTCCATCCGGCCGGGAGCCGTCTTCCAGTGGCGGGTTCTGCGATACCTGGAATGGTTTGGGCTGATGGAGAAGGCGCCGAGCGCCGCCAACGATGACTGGGCAAGCCCTTATCTTTACCGCAAGATGCCCCTCTATGACCGGTTCCTGTTGTTCGATCTTGGGAAACGCGGCGACGCTCCGAGATGAACGTCCCTGTGATCCTGACCTCCATATATCCGGCGTGTGTCTCCACTCGGAACGAAGGACCGATGCTCCAAATTTGCTCCACGGCCACCTGGAAAATGATGGAGCTGGATGGAGGCCGTTGGAGTCGATTCGCCTGCGGAATCAGGATGTTCTGGTCGGAGAAGGGCGGGAGCCGGGCCAGAAAATTCAGGCTCATAACCTGAAGGCCGCAGGTTCAAATCCTGCCCCCGCAACCAACGAGACCGCAGTTTCTCCGGAACTGCGGTCTTTTGCTTTCCGGGCCTCGCCCAGCCGCAGAATCGCGCCCAGTTCCCCGAACAGTTCGATCCGTACTTCGCCCCGCTTCTCGCCGGGGTGGACGATGATCGCCTCGATCAGCTCCCGTAGCGCCTCGCGCGCGGCGCCCATGGTCTCGGGATCCGCCAGCGCGGATTCCAGTTCCGCGACCCGGCGCCGGTACAGGTCGGCCGCATTGGGATGGAGCGCCGGCAGCGGCTCGTCGGCGGCATTGAGGTCCGCCTGAAGCATTTCGCGGCGGTGCTCGAGTTCCTCCAGGCGGGTCTTGAGAGCTGACGAATAGGTTCCGTCCTCGATCGCGCGGACGATCTGCTGAATCCGGTGAGTGGTCGACTGGAGTTCCTGCTGGCGCGATTGCCGTTCCGATGATGCCGCGCGGCGCCGCTCGTTGGCCGAGGCAATGTATTCGGCGATGAATTGCTGGACCAGCTCCGGTGCGAGCAGCCTTTCTTTCAGCCCTGACAGGACACGACGTTCGAGGTCATCCCGCGCGACCGTACGGCGGTTGTCGCAGATTCCACGTTCCCGATGGTTGGCGCAGCCGTATCTACCCTGGGCCGCGACTGACAGCGGCCCGCCGCAGACGCCGCAGCGCAGGAGTCCAGAAAGCAGATAGCGGGGTCGGTGCGTCGGATTGAGGCGATTGGAAGAATCCTTCGGTGCGACCTGACGACGATGGCTCGACAGCCTGTCTTGAGCGGCTGTCCAGATATCGTCGCTTACAATACGGAGCTGAGGCACGTCGGCGATTACCCAATCCGATTTCGGGTTCGGGCGGGCCTGGCGCTTGCCGGTGACGGGATCCTTTATGAACTTCTGGCGGTTCCAGACGACGCGGCCGGCATAAAGCTCATTCCTCAAAACGCCGGTGCCGCGATCGGGATTTCCGAGCAACGTCGAGGCCGACCACTTGCCGCCACGGGGCCCAGAAGCACCTTCGATGTTCAAATCGCGGGCAATCGACCGCGGCGATTTTCCGCAAACGTATTCGGAAAAAATCCGCCGGACGATCGCGGCCTCGGCCTCGACGATTTCGCGATCGCCGCGCGTGGGTTCACCATGGGCATTGTGGGCATAGTCGGGGCGGTATCCAAAGCAGAGGCCTCCGGCGATCTTGCCCTCCTGAACTCGTCCCCGCTGGCCCCGGCGCGTCTTCTCGGCCAGCGATTTCAGGAACACGGCATTGATGGTCGAGCTCAGCCCGACATGGAGTTCCGAGACCTCGCCCTCAAGCAGAGTCGCGATCCGAACACCGTGGAAGGTGAGAAGCTTGAAAAGCCGCGCCGTCTCCTCCTGGTCACGGGAGAGGCGGTCCAGCGCCTCCGCCATCACGATGTCGAAACGACCATGGGTGGCGTCTTCCAGCATCTGCTGGTAGCCGGGTCGCCGGGCGGTCGATCCGCTGATGGCAAAGTCGGAGTAGATATCGACGACACGCCAGGTTTCCTTCGCGACGCGCTCCTGGCAAAGCCGGATTTGGTCATCGACGGACCGCGCGCTTTGAAGATCGGAACTAAACCTCGCGTAGAGGGCTACTCGCACGGCGGATCTCCCTCAGGGGTGGCGGGGGCGTCCTGCGACGCCCCCGGGACATGATTGTCGTTTGCGGCCCTCTTGGCAAGAACAGCCACCAGCCGCTTGACCGCCGGCCCGACGATCACCGGGCCGGTCTGAGGTTTGGCCTTCGGTGTGGGTACCGGGTCAGCCATGGATGTTCTCCACGGTGGTCGGCTTGGGCTCTTCGGTGAACTCAGGCAGGTTGTCGTTTGCTTGCCGTTCAAGGAGATCTGCAAAGAGGCGGCGGATGAGGGGATCCTTAAGTTCGCCGTTCAAGATATTGACCAGGACGCGGCGAAACCGCTCCTCCTTCGCCGCGAGGTCCAAGACAACGGCTCCGCATACGATCTTCCTGTCGATTGCCAGCCGGCGCCGGGTGCTGGCGCGCTCCTTTATGCGCCGGTCCCGCTCTTCCTTCAGTTGAATGATCTTGCGATCCAGGTCGGCGATCCGGACCTCGATCTCGTCAAGCTTCAGGACGGTCTTCATGATTTCTCTCCTTTCCACTTTTGTCCTGATGCCAGTGTACGGTGCCGTGTTGCAAACAAGGTCCAGATTCAGTGCTTGGCGAGTTGTCTTTTTCATTGTTTTCCAATGAGATGAGCGCCAGAAAATATTTTTTAGCGGGGCCTTGTCTGCCGGTATGGACGCCCTCCTCAACATATTTGAGGCCTCCGTCCGAGACGTGATCCTCCCCCGGATTTCGGTTTTTCAAGGTTTCCTGGCAAACTCGTTCTGCGCACTTAGAGCAACAACGGGTTGAGGCGAGGCATGGCCGGCGGGACTTGGTTTTCTCTTTCGGTTCACGCGGTGAAGCGGGGCGACGGGCGAAGTGCGGTCGCTGCCGCTGCGTACCGCTCCAGGAGCATCCTTCAGGATAACAGGACCGGCCGGGTGCACGATTACTCGCATCGGGAAGAGACGGCCTATGATGAGATCATTCTTCCCGGCGGCGCTCCCCAGTGGATGAGCAACCGGCAGGCCCTGTGGAACGCTGTCGAGAAAGAGGAACGCCATCCCAGGGGCGTCGTGGCCCGCGAGTTCCGGTTCGCGTTGCCCCATGCGGCCTCCTTGGAAATCCGCGTCGGCATCGCCTGGCTGTTCGCGACCTATCTGGTGAAGAAGTTCAACGTCGTGATCGACATGGCAATCCATCCGCCGCCACCCGGCGGCGACCGCAGAAACTGGCATGCCCATTTGCTGGCGACGACACGGCCGGTCGATCCCTCCAGTCCGACCGGTTTCGGGAACAAGGTACGCGAGTTGGACCCCATCGCCTGCAAGAAAATCGGCATGCCGAATGTGGTGTCTCATTTGCGTACCGTCCTCGCGGAGCAAATCAATGCCACCATGGTACATTTCAAGTTGCCGGAACGAGTCGATCATCGGTCGTACAAAGACAGGGGAGTGGATTTGGTCCCGCAGCCGCATCTCGGGCCGGGTTGCATCGCGCTGGAACGGCGCGGCCAAAATACGGAACTGGGCAATTTGCGGTCCATGATCCAGGAAGAGAATTTCGAGATCGCGCGCCTGACATTAGAGCTCGCGGCTGTAAGGAAGGAACGTGAGATGCTGATGGCGATGCGGGATCGTTTTGATCTCGAGACGTCACGATCCATGCCTTTCGGACCATGATCAGTGGACAAGGCGTTTCTCCGGTTGCGGATTGGCTTTGATCGCCGCCTCATAAGCCGCGCGGACGCGGCGTAGAGAGATGCCGCGCTGCATACCGGCGCGGAGGCTCTCCTCGATGTCGGGTGTCAGGATCGGCAGGTCGTCGGGGCGGAGTTGCCAATCGGCCGCTAGGTCACGGCGGATGCCGGCCAGGATGGCACCGGCGTGCTCGGGGCCGGGCAGAGGCACCTGGACCACCCGCAGGCGGGTGAGCAACGGGCCTCGGAGGGGCGCGGCATCATTGGCGGCCAGAAGCCAATTGATGGCCGACAAGTCACAGGGGACCATCAGGCATTCGTCCATCCACGCCCTGGCGGAGAGAGATTCCAACAGGCCCAACAGGGTCTGGTGGACGCGGCCGTTGCCATCGCTGCCGCCGGCCTTGTCGATTTCGTCCACGAACAACAGCGGATTGGCTTGTCGATGCTGGCGAATGATGTGAAGTGGAAAGGCCGGATTGGCCGAGCCCCAACCCCGCGCGGTCCCCTGGAGGAGTCTGTTGTCGGCGCTGCCGCCGGCATTGATCTCACCCATGCCGATCCCCAGGAGGTGGGCGAGGCGGCGAGCGAAGCGGGTCTTGCCGGTGCCCGGGGGTCCGACCATCAGAAGCGGGCGCCAATGGACCCATTCGAGTCCGACCGACCGGCGCAGCCGCAGATCGCTGACGATGGCCTCGATAACAGCCCAGAACCACGGGAATTCGGCCTCCAGGACCGTTGCCAGAATGTCGGGATCGGGGCCGGTGAGGAGCGGCAGGGGTTTCGTCAGGCCTTCCCAGACCTGGGGATCGAAGGAATCTCGGGTGCGATTGCCTTTGGGAATTTCTGCGCGCACGACCACAATGGAAGGCCCCTGGGCAGGCAGTGCATCGGTAACCCCAGCCGAATCCTTGGGCGAATCTCGGAAGGCGGCCATACCCGCCTTGGCGAGTTCCTCGCGCAGGTCCTCGCGTCCCTCCGGGTGACGCAGCCCCCAGGAGACGTTGCCGAGATAATCATCCGCCAAGCGCCACAGCGCGGTGGCCTTGCGTCCCTGTTCGAGGGGTGCCATCCGGAGGAGCTTGGTGCCGATGACAGCCGCGGCCACGGTTTGGCCGGAGGCAGCGGCGAGGGCAGTCCACGACAGCGCAAGATCGTCTGCACGGGAGCCGGAGGCCAGAAGGAGGTCCGCTACAGCCAGCTGGGCATTTGCATCACCCTTCAGCGCGGCGGTAAGGATTTCGCGGTGCTTCGCCTCCCCGAACGCCGTCCGGTCGCCCAGGAAGACCAGCAGTCGATCTCTTTCGCGGCGAACCTGAGCGGGGCTCCAGAGCCGCCAAGCCTTTAGGGATGGCCTTGGCATTCTCGGTTTCTTGTCGAAGCCGGGGACGGGGAGGGTGAAATCGTCCAAGGGGTTCATGGCAACCATTTTCAAAACCGCGGGATAAAGGGGGCTTGCGAGTGATGGGGAGGCAAGGTAAGTTCTGCATGAATTATGCAATGTGAACACAGTAAGAGCAACATGTTTTTTGCAATGTGGTATATTTGATGATGACGCCGGCGCAGTGCAAGGGGGCACGGGCCATGCTTGACCTCTCTCGGAAGGATTTGGCTAACCGTGCAAAGGTGGCGGAACGGACGATCGTCGATTTCGAGAGAGGGGCCAGACAACCCTATGATCGGACGTTGGCTGACATTCAGAAAGCTCTTGAAGTTGCCGGTATTGAATTCATTCAGGAGAACGGCGGCGGGGCTGGGGTCAGGTTTCGCGAGCCTCGGCGCGATGAATTGCAACTCTGAGTCAGGAAAAACTCCGCGAACCTATGGTTCGGAACCGGAAATTGCCGCATGGCACAGGAAACGGTGCCTGCAAAATGGAGTTCTGTTTCTATGACAATTGCTTATACAACATCTTACTCGTACCAAGGCGACCACTCAAAATGAACCCTTCTTGTAGAAAAACATCCAATGCCAACATCATCTGATTCCGCCTCATCTATCCTTGCCGATCTGGCAGAATCTTACTTGGCAGATGGACGTCCGTGGGTGGTTGCCTATTCGGGGGGAAAGGATTCCACGCTGGTCTTGCAGTTGGTCTACCAGACCCTGATTAACCTCGGGCCGGAGGCGACCAAGCCGGTCTACGTGGTGTCTTCGGATACGGGAGTGGAGCCACCCAACGTAGCCGCTCACGTGGAGTCGGTCTTGTTGGCGGTCGAGGGTGATGCGGTTGGGCGGGGCATTGCCCTTCGGTGTCATCTCGTGCGGCCAACCCTTGAAGAGGGGTTCTGGACCAAGCTGATCGGCAAGGGATACCCACCGCCGACCCGCTGGTTCCGTTGGTGCACGACCAACATGAAGATTAAACCCAGCCGCCGGGCGATTGACCAAATCGTTGCCGAACACGGCAGTGTCGTCTTGTTATTGGGATCAAGACGGGCGGAAAGCAGTTCGCGGGCGGCACGGATGGACGGGCGACGGACCAACCTGCGTAATCTCAACCCCCACCATGAAATTCCTAACGCCTTTGTTTCCACACCGATCGCCGATTGGAGTGACGACGAGGTATGGCAGTACCTATACGAACACAATCCGCCGCCTTGGGGTGCTCCGCATGATCGCATGCTGACACTCTACCGTCAGGCCGTGGGCGGCGAATGTCCCATTGTGATGGATTTGGACACGCCATCTTGCGGCGGCAGCCGGTTCGGTTGCTGGGTTTGCACCGTGGTCAAGGTGGATAAATCCATGGAGGGTTTCATCCAATCGGGCGAGGAATGGATGGCACCCCTGGCTGCCTTCCGAGACTGGTTGAAGGCCTATAGGGACCAAGAGGGCACTCGCATGGCGGTCCGGCGCGATGGCAGCAAGGGGCCTGGGCCATTTACTCCTCTGGCACGCCGTGTGATTTTAATGGAACTTCTCAGGCGTGAGAAAGAATTGCTTGAGCTTAGCGGTAAAGTTGGGTTACGCCTGATATCCGACCAGGAACTGCTGCAAATCCAAGCGGCTTGGTCAGGCGAATTCGACCTGGAAGATACCGCCCTGGCCTTGGTTAGGGACGCGGGGAGGGAGTTGGCAGGGGGACAAGCGGTGCCGCTGAGCGAAGATGACCGGGTGATGCTGGAGGATCTCGCCGCCGAGCGCGACATCAACCCGGCCCTGATCGCCCGGGTACTGGAGCTGGAGGTCGACTTTCCCAACCTCGACCGCTGGGGCGCCCGCACCGAGCTGCGCCGGCGTCTGGCGGAGTTGATTGGTACCGCCGCAGGGGCCGCGGCATGATCTTCCACCGCATTGTTGTTACCAATCTGTTTTCCTATCTCGGTGAGCAAACCTACCGATTTGCGTCTACGTCCGAGGGCACCGTTGCCTTGGTGGTCGGCCGCAACGGCTACGGCAAGACCAGCCTGATCAACGCGGTGAAGCTGTTGTTCCTCGGCACCGACGACAAGAGTCAGCGCAAGGTCGGCTTTCCCCCGCGCAACCTCAGTCGCAACGACTACATCCTCGGCACCCCCCGCGGCTGGTCCGGCATCATGAATCGGCATGCTCGGGAGCGAGGCGAACAGAGCTGCTCGATCCGGGTCGAACTGGGCGATGCCGACGGCGTCACTTTCACCGCTACCCGCTCCTGGTCCATCAATGGCGCTCGCTTTGACGAAGATCTCCGTGTCCATCGTGCCGGAGAAGTTGAAGTAGCCGACCAAGCGGCGGAGGAGCGACTGTCCGATTTTCTGCCCCGCGAACTGGTGCCGTTCTTCTTCTTCGATGGCGAAGAGGTGCAGTTCCTGGCCGAGGGGGGCGACGGTGCCCGGACCGAGGCGATGGAGCGCCTGCTCAGCCTGTCCTTCATCACCGGGGTGGAGACCCAACTGGGCGAGGTGGTCAAGGAATGGCGGCGGGAAGCCATGCCCGACGACATCAAGGTGGAAATGGCCCGCGAGGAAGCGCGGCTGGCCGAGGTCCGCGCAACCATGCTCGGCCTGCAGCGGGACCGCGACGACAAAAGCACGAACCTAACGGAACAGCGTGATCGGGCGGAGAATCTGCGGAAGGCGATGGAACGCCTGCGCGCCGGCGGGGCAGTGGCAGACACTCGCCGCCTGGAAGACGACATCAAGGGCCTGGAAAAAACCCTGGAAACCGAGCTGTCCCAACTGGCGACCGACCTGGCCACCGACGCGCCTCTGCTGGCCAACCCCGGCCTGGTCAAGGCCGCCGCCGCGCCCCTGGGCAAAGTGATCGATTTCAAGGCCGAGGCAGCGACCTCGGTGGCGGACACCTTGGCCAACGTTCTGCCGCACCGATTGTTTGCCGAACCGCCGCAGCCGCGCGCGCCTCTCTCGGACGACCAGCGCCGCTTCTTCGAGGACAAGCTACGCCGTATCCTTGATTCCTATGCGGTGACCGACGAAGCGGCGCCGCCTTTTCTCGCCAGTCTTGACCTGGGTCGCGCCCGCGACCTGCAGCAGCGTTTCCTCGGCTGGAATGCCGCGATGGCGACCCAGCGTCAGGATCGCGCCCGCCGCCTGCGCGAGGCCAGCGCCAAGCGTGCCCAGTTGGAGCGGATGCGGGCCGAGCTGCGCGAAATGCAGTACGGCAGCGGCGAAAGGGCGGAGGAATACCGCCGCCTGGAAGAGGAGTTCGCCGCCGTCAGTCGGGCCATCGGCAAGCTGGAGGCCGAGCTGGCGCACCTCCAGAAGCGGCTCGATGCCAAGACCGCCGAGGAGAAGGACATCGCCAGCCGGCTGAACGGCCTCGAACGCCGTCATTCCAAAGCCAGCCAAGCCAGCGACCGCCTCCGCATCGCCATCAACCTGCGCGACACCTTCGAGCGCTATCGCCACAAGAATCGGACTACCCGCCGCCAACAGATCGAGGAGGCGATCAACCACCACTTCCGTAGCCTGATGAGCGGCCACCATATGATCGATCGCATCACCATCGATGACGAGTTCGTCATGCACTTCATCGACGCCGAAGGTGCCGAATTCGGCCAGTTGACCATTTCCCACGGCATGCGCCAGTTGGCGGTGACCGCCCTGTTGTGGGCGCTGAAGGAAGTGTCGGGCCGGCCACTGCCGATCATCGTCGATACCCCCCTGGCCCGCATCGACCGCGACAACCAGCACAACCTGCTGTGCCACTACTACCCCCATGCCGCCGAGCAGGTAATCATCCTGGCCACAGATTCCGAAGTCGACGCCGAAAAGTTCGCGTTGCTGCGCCCCCATTTGAGTGCGCAGTTCCGCCTGGAAAACTCCGACGGCCAGTCCACCCATGTGGTCCGTACCGCCACCGACCGGCTGGCGCCCGAGGCGGAGGCGCTCGATGGCTAAGATCTACATTCCCTCGTGGGACGAGCAGTTTTCCTACACGCTACGTGAGAAGGGACTCGGGATTTCGGGCAAAGCACCACACTGGATTGTCGCCCGCCTCGCCCTGGCCCGCTCGCTGCAAATGCCCCAATTCCCCGATGAGGACCTGGGCCGGCCCGTGACGCGTGACCGCGCCCGTGACATCCACATGGAGCAGCTGACCGGCGAGAACAATCCGTCCATGGAAAATGACCTCACCGACGATTTCTGCCTGCTGCTGTCGCTGTATCACGACGCCGACCTGTTCGCAGACCGCAGCCGCTTCATCGAGCTGCTGCAGCGTCACATTCAGCGAGGCATGGCGGAAATTCAGGCCTCGTGGCGCGAGGGCAACGATTTCCACGACTACCTCTACCAGGAAATGTTCTTCGAACGTCACGGGGGTGCCCAGGCTCCGGCCGACCTGGAAACCCGCCTCGCCCGTGCCCTGGGCGAAATCGGAGTGGGCGCCGACATCGAAAAGGCGACGGTCGGCCCACGCCTGACCCGCTTCACCTTGCGCCTGTCCACGGCCGCCGACCTGGACCGACTGAAGCGCGACCTGGACAAGATCCCGTTCGAGCTGGGTATCAGCCGGGCGGTGACGCTGGTTCCCATCGCCGACGAACGCTGCATCGCCGTCGACGTGCCCCGCCCCGAGACCGACTGGCTGCCGGTGGACGGAGCCCGCATTCCAGAATGGCTGAAAGACCGGCCAGAGGCACTGCCGGTCTGCCCTGGTGCCGACGTGCTGGGCCAGCCGGTGATCTTCGACTTGGCCGAAGCCCCCCACCTGTTCGTTGCCGGTACCACCGGCAGCGGCAAGAGCGTCTGCGTTCATGCCCTGCTGCTGTCGCTGCTGGCCTCGGGCCGCAATGTCCGCCTCGCGCTGATCGACCCCAAGGAGGTGGAGTTCACTACCTATGCCGGCTGCAAACGGCTGTGGGGTGACGGCGTGGTCACCGAGGCCGCCGACGCTGCTGCCATGCTGTCCGGGCTGGTCTCCGAAATGGACAGCCGCCAGAAGGAGTTGGCTGCCCTGGGCGTCGCCAATCTGGCCGAGGCCCAGGCCAAAGGCTCGACCCTGCCGCGGGTGGTGGTGGTGATCGACGAACTGGCCGACCTGCTGATGCAACGCCCAGAGGCCGAGACCGATCTGATCCGCCTGGCCCAGAAAGCCCGCGCCGTGGGAATCCATCTGGTCTTGGCCACCCAGCGCCCGGGCTCGGACACCTTCCCAGGCCTGCTGCGCTCCAACGTGCCCTCGCGCATCGCGCTGACGGTTCGTTCCAGCCAGGAGTCCCGTATCATCCTGGACGAGACTGGAGCCGAGAAGCTGTTGATGAAGGGCGACATGTTGATCCGGCTCTCCGGCCGCCCCACCCTGCGGGCACATGGCGCGCGTGTAGAGCAGGGCGACCTCAGGAACTGGTTGTAGGTGGCGGCGACATCGGGTAATTCTCGGTCGAGAGTTTTTCATCGCGAGTCACCCATGTCAGATATTCAGCTTCGCCGTTTCCAGCCACTGCACCTGAAGTTGGAAGGCGTCGGCCCCTTCCGCTCCGCCTTCGAGATGCCGCTGACCGATAAGGACGGTGCGCCCTCCAACTTCTTCCTGTTGGTGTCGCGAAACGGGTTCGGTAAGACCACGGTGCTGGAGGTAATACATGGGCTGATGAAGTGTCTGGGGGCTATTCGCAGCACTAAGTACGAACTCCCGGCGAGCTTTCTTTTGGATGAGTTGCATTCGGATCTGAGACGGAAACCCGGCAAGGCTCAACTCGACATTCGCCTTGAGCTCGAAGGAGGAGGAAGGGCATCGGCTGTGGTGCTGTCGCTGTATGTCGGAACTGACGGTCCCTTACGCGCCCTTACCCCCAGCCTCATCGCCGAAGCGCAGGCGGACATCTGGATCCCGGCCGGACTTCCGCCGGACCGGAATTCCTGGAACAATGGCTTCCGGGTCGATCAGACCCATCAGTGGGTCATGGATGCGCTTCGCAGTTCGGAGACCACCAGAGTCGGGGACAGCCTTGACCGGTGGTTCGTCCCTTGCGGCGAATTCATGGCTTTGCCGACGGCCCTCTACTTCACGGCAGATCGGCGCATCCTTGCTCCGCCTCCGGAGAGGCGTGCTGTCGCTCATCCGGAATTCTCCGCCTATTCCGCTGCCCATAAGTTTACCACCGACGGTGATACCTGGGAAACCTCCCTCGACGGTTTGCTGGTGTGGTATGAGTGGCTGGGTGGCGGCCTGTTCGAGCAGGCCCAAGATCTGATCAATTCCACTCTCTTTTCGGATAGCCGCAAAAAGCTGACAGCGATCAATCGCCACACTCTGGCGGCGGTGATCGAGGTGGAGCAGGAGGACGGGACAAAGGTCAGCCACGGTCTCGACGGCCTCAGTCACGGCGAGCGCAGCCTGCTGCATCTACTTGTACGCAGCGCCTATCACCGGACCGGCAGCACCATTTTGCTGCTCGACGAGATGGAAACCCATCTGCACCCCAAGTGGCAGTACAAGCTGATGGCCCTGCTGAAGGAGTGGATCCGGAAGTGGCCGGATCTCACCGTCATCGCAACCACCCACCAGCCGGCGCTGATCGAGGAATTCGCCTTCGAACGCCCGGAAGAGGGGCTGGTCAAGGGCGGCTACATCATCGAAGCCAGCGAGCTGTAGGGGGACGTCATGGGGAGTTTCAGTGACTTTTCCGACAGCAGGGCTGTAGTCCACCTCCATAGCGGGGCGGTCACCATTTTCGTCGAAGGAGCCTCTGACGTCGCGTACCTCGAAAAGATGTTCCCCGACAGTCGGGCTGATATTCGTTTCGAGGAGGTAGGTGGATGCACTGCCATCCGGGCCCGCCTCGCCAAGGAGCGTCCCGCCAATCCCAAGGTGATCGGCCTGCTCGATCGCGATGCCCTGATGCGGGAAAAGCGCTGGCTCGAATTGTTCGAGACCGACAACGACGATTTCGCCAGTGCCACCCGTCTCGACGGCATCTATGTCCTGACCCGCTGGGAGATCGAGAACTACCTGCTCGACCTGGCCGCCGTCTGGCGTCTGTTCGAGAACTGGAAGGCCAGTTTCGTGCCCAACGAGGACAAGCTGCTGGATTTGATGATCGAAGCGGCCCTGGGCGAACTGCACGTTACCGCCGGCTGGTGTACCGCCCACCAGCGTGGAATCCCCCAGCACACCGGTCCCGGTTCGTGTGTCGATATCGAGGTTCTGGAATCCAAGGTACGCGAATGGATCATGTCCCAACAGCCGGACGCGGAGACCGAGTACGATCAGCATCTGACGCGGGTCAAGGCATTCGACCCCGGAACCGCCGCGGAAAAGCGCGAACGTCTGGCTGCCTTGATGCGCATGGTTGATGGCAAGCGTTTCGTCGAGCGACTGCAACGCCGCTGGCTTGACGTGAACAAGGACCCGTCCCCCCAGTTGGCCGACAACGTGGGTCAGCGCCACCCCCGCAGTGATGACCTGTTCGAGATCGTCGACGGCCTGCGCCAGAGCACCTGACTGGGGCTGATCTCCCGGAGCCAGCCGGCCTTCGACGCTGCCGGCTATTGGTTGCCCGAGTTGGCCTCCAATTCGGGGGGTACCTAGTGCTGGCGTTGGATGACTTCAAACTGGGGAGACCTAATGGGATGAACTGCTTCTCACCGGATCGGCGTTGAGGATACCGGTTTTGGCGTGGACGAAAGGGAAGAGTATCCGATGGGTATTGAGGTTCTGGGCATTGATCTGGGCAAGACGACGTGCAGTGTCGCCGGTATGGACGACAGGGGCTGCCCGGCTCAATGAACAGGGTGCCCACGGCAAGCTTGGCCAGCCATTCCCGGGTGTATTCATCGATCAAGGTCAGCATCCTGACCGCCCTCCCATCATGGGTTCGATCCATCACGAAGTCGTCAGCTCAGACATGGCTGGGCTGTTCGGGCCGCAGGCGGATGCAGGATCCGTCATTCAGCCAGAGACGGCCACGCTTGGGCTGTTTCGTGGGGACCTTCAGCTCCCCCCGAAATCCGCGCTACTCGGCGCGGCGGGGCTGCTGTCAGGCTTTCGCGAATTGAACCAAAATATCTGATGATAGAAGAATGATTGTATTATACCCTTTGCTTGAGATAGATGTTGGAGGCTCTCACATTAAAGGTTAATCGTCCGTTACGTGTGTCTCTGAAAGGGGGGGTGGTGGTTTACGCCAGTCAAGCAGAACGCGGCGAGTCTCAGCCTACATGGCGGCAGGGCCGCGTTGTCGCATTCTTCGGGGGGTCACATTTCTCTCCAGGCGACCAGGAGTACATCGTGGCCGAGCAACTCGCGGCTCAAGTAGCGCGAAGAGGCTGGGGCGTGATGACCGGAGGCTACTACGGCATAATGGAAGCGGCGAATCGAGGAGCATCAGCTTCGGGCGGCTCGTCGTGCGGCGTCACTATTGCGAGCTTTGATCCAAAGGCTCCGAACGCATTCCTTACCGACAGGCGCCACGAACTTGATCTTTGCGACCGCCTCAGAGTTCTGTTGGAGGAGGCCGATGCCATCGTTGTCTTCGACGGAGGCCTCGGCACAGTCGCGGAGTTCACGCTGGCTTGGGTGCGACGGCAGGTTGCGGAATCACGGCACGCGACCCCCATCATTCTCGTGGGTGGTCGCATTCAGAAGCTTTCGCGAGTTTTCCTTGATTTTGCTCACCTCGGGCAGCCAGATCTCGGGCTTCTCTCGGTGGCGTGTCATCCGGAGGAAGTAATTTCGCAAATTGAGGAGCATTTCAGTCGTATGCCGCCCCGTCCGGCGTTCGATGTAACCGTCGGGATTGCTGCATACAATGCTCAGGAGACCATATGCGAAACGCTTAAATCCATTTGGCGGCAAACAGTTGAGCCGCGGGAAACCATTGTCGTGGATGATGGAAGTACGGATGGAACAGTCGAACTGGCTCGAACCCATCGTGCAACCGTGCCGCTACGTATCGTGCGACAGGAGAACGCCGGCACACCCGGGGCGCTAAATCGCCTTTTCGCGAGTTGCCGAACGCCCTATCTGCTGGTCGTGGACGCTGACGATCTGCTGGCACCGACAGCACTCGAAAAGATGCGTGACGCAGCGCATGCCTCGCCCGAGAGTGCCATCATCTATTCGAATCACTACTGTATCGACGCGGCGGGAAACGTGACCGGGGTTCGCCAAAGCGTTTCTCCCAGCGAAGTGCGGCGCTCGCTCGACGACCTGCACGAACGGATCGACGTTTCTAACGTCGACAACTTCCTTCGCGTTGGGCATGCGCGCCTCTACCGAGTCGAATGCTTGCGGCAGATGGGTGGGTTTGCCGAGGACCTAGTGTATGCCGAGGACTATGACCTAATACTTCGAGCGGCGTGGCGGTGGCCTTTGACACACGTGGACGAGCCGCTCTATTTTTATCGTTGGCATCCAGAAAACAAGAGCTCGAGGTTTCGCCCGGATCAGGTAGAAGACGTCCGTGAGGCCTATCGGCGTCACATTTGGCGCCGGCGAAGCGGTCGAACATGAGCAGGAGACACCTCTCGCTGGTGGTTCCGCCGCCCGTGGATGGATCCGTCGTATCCGACTACGCTGGGGGGCTCGGATTTGAGCCGCTTGGCGACTACGTGTTGCCGCCACTAGATCTCCTACAAATTGCTGCCGTGGCTCAAGCGACGTTCGAGCCTGAGCTGCTCGACTTTGCCGTGGCCCCGCTGGATCGTGCTTCGGCCGTGAACCGTATACTCGAGAGCCGCCCCGACATCGTGATCGTGCAGGCAGATCTCCCCACACTTGCAAGCACAATGTTATTCGCGCGTGCCATACGTGCCGCAGGTGTGCGAACGCTGATTCGCATCCAGCGGATTGAGGCACCGACACTTCGCCGCCTCAACGTCGAACTGGCCGACGAGTGGCTGTGGGGCGACTGCTATTTCGATTTGCCCTCGATCCTCGAAGGGGTGCCGTCACCATTCACGTTCTGCGGATCCGACGTTCCGCCGTGGCCCGGAGGCGGCGCAAATGTGGGAAAACTGCCGTTTCCGCTGCACCGGCTACTCAAGCCTGGGGCTTACGTCTATCCAAAACTTGGACACTGCTTCACAGTTATCACGAGCAGAGGGTGCCCGTTCCCGTGCGGATATTTTTGTCCATATCCACTCGTTCAGGGGAATCGGTGGCAAGCGCGCGCTCCGGCGGACGTGATCGCCGAGATCGGAGATGCGCTCGATTTCGGCTTGCCGCCACACGTGCTGTTCCGCGACGCAGTATTTACACTAGATTCATCCAGAACTCTTGATCTCTGCTCGGGGATCGAACGAGGTGGTTTGTGCTTCACTTGGTGGTGCGAGACAAGGGCCGATCTTCTTGACGAGGTGCAGATCTGCGCAATGGCGCGCGCTGGCTGTGTCGGCGTTAACCTAGGGGTCGAAACGGGCGACGAGGAATTGCGCCTTCGCCTGCTGAAAGGCCGCACAACGGACCACAGACTTTCTGCAACGACCCTGTTGCTGCGCAGGTATGGAATCGCGTCCTCTCTCCTCTTCATGTGTGGTTGGCCGACCGAGACGGTCGGATCTCTTGTCAAAACGGCGGAACTCATCGAACGCGTCCGGCCCGCATCGGCTGGGGTGGTGTTTCCGACGGCGTACCCCGGCACTCAGTTTCATGACGACCTCGTCCGAAGCGGTTTGCTCGACGAAGGTGCACTTCCTACCAGCGGAGCGGTGCCACAAGTACCATCGGAGCATTTGGCTGCGTCGGTGCTTATCGAAGCGAGGCGCCACCTCATCGACATTGCTCGACTGGCGTCCGACCCTGCGGTGAAATCTTCGGATGTTGCCGAACGCGTGGAAGAGCTGAGGAGTTGGGCGCATGTGCAATAGGAGCGATCTGTGAAGATTCTTTCTCTCTTGAACGTCAGCAACGCGGAGTCGCTGCTTGCGGACAGCGGGTTCGTATTTCAAAAACTGCTTCTGGAGGCGCTCGCTTCGCGCGGGCACGAGGTATTGCTCCTTGCTCCCGCAGAGGCGGCTCGTTTCACGAGCGTCGAGATCGCGCCCGTACCAGTCGCTGCAAGCAAGTATCATGCTCGTCTGCGTCTGGACTTTGATTGCGCGAGTGTGGCCAGCCACTGGTGGACAGCCCCTGACCTGGTCTTGCTATGCAACCAGCCTGAGCTTGCGCTCCAACTGAAAGGGTACTCATTCCTGGCGGCTCGGAGGGAGGTGCCGCTCGTCTCGTATGTGCACTATCTGCCATTTTGGGAAGAGCCAATTGGTGCTGGGATAGAGCTAGACACCAGCCTGAGTGGGGGTGGACTCGGGCCATGGATCAAGGCCGCTGTTGGCATGGCGGTGAGCCTCTCCGAGGCATGTATTGTCGGGAGTGAGTATGGCCGTAGGCTTATCGAAGCGGCCTACGGACCTCAGAGCACGCTATCGGTCATCCCTCCGCCGATTGAACCAGAGTTGCGGCGCCTTGTTGACCGGATGCCGATGGGCGATGGGGTGCGGATTCTCTATAATCACCGCATCTACAGTCATTATGGAACCGCCGAACTTTTCCAGAGTCTGGATCGGGTAATTAAACAAGCGGCGCGACAGGTTACCGTCCTCGTGACCGCACCGACACAACATCGCTCTGAGTTGCGGCGGGCGCTGGACGTTTCCTCTGATCAGACGTTCGCGCGCGTTCGCGAATATCCGTTCGTAGAACTTATCGAGACGCCGACCCGTGAGGCCTACTGGGAACTCGTAGAGCAATCTCACTTCGGCGTAGCGCCTGCCCGGCGGTCACCTCTGTGGAGCATGGCGATGGCGGATCTCCTCGGTGCTGGACGGCCAGTGGTCTCGTTGCCGGTCGGCGGATACCCGGAGGTTCTGGGTGAAAGTTCTGCTAATCATTGCTGCAAGAGCGAGGAATTTGAGCGCGCACTAGCTAATCTGATCACGGCTCCTCCACTTCCGAACACGCGTATTTCGGATGACGCCTGGAGTCGTCTGTCTCCGGCGTCGATAGCGGAACGGTTCGAGCGTGTGTTGGCTGCAGCGCTCGACCGGAACAGTGCCATAGACACGGGAGCGAGTGAGCCATTATGGCAGTGTCCATCAGCAGAAAAGGCACAGCATGTGCGAGGGTGACGCGATGAGCCGTCATCGACTGGCGGTATTGCTGGTGAACTCCCTTTCGGATCGAGGTCGTCCGATGGAACCTGTCGCGCTCGCTCAGCTTGCCGCCGTGCTGCGCGTCGCAGGATTCGGCTCACGTATTCTGTCGTGTTCGCAATCTGCCGACGGCATCGAACAGATATTGTCTATCATCGCCATTGATCAGCCTGCGGTCGTGGGAATGACGATGTGGTCACAAAATGCCGCATTCGTACTCGAAATTTGTCGCGCTATTAAGGCGCAGTTTCCCGAAACCGTCACTGTTGTCGGGGGATACGCTGTCCCGCGCGCGGTTCGCACTCCGGACCCGAGTGTGAACGTGTATGTGATCGGTGAAGGCGAGTTGCCTCTCTTGAGGGTTATTCAGGAGGTAACACGAGGCATTTGCCCCCCCCCGGTCCTCGGACCTGAGCCTGCCAACGTAATGCTCCTGCCTACACCAGCGCGAGACTTGGTTGACTTCGAGCAGATTCCTTTCCTGGAGGAGCTGGATCACCCCGCGCTCCTATGCAGACGCTGCTCCTTCGTATTTACGTACCGAGGATGTCCTGCGTCTTGCTCATTCTGTGCTATGCATGAAGTTTACGGGAGAGTGATCCGAAAGCGTCCGATCGAGTCGATCATGGCTGAGCTCGAAGATCTGGTTGAGATGCACGGAATCAATGCGTTTATCAACGAGGAGGACATGCTCTTCACCGATAAGTCGCGTGTGATGGCGTGGTGCGGTGCTATCGAGGCGTCCCAACACGAATTTGTGTGGACGTGCTCTGGTAACGTACGTTGCATGGACGCCGAAATGCTCCGCGCACTTCGCCGTGCCGGTTGCAAATATATTTTTCTGGGATCCATCTCGGGCAGCGATCGGATTTTGAAGGAAGCTCGTGCTGGCTTCACCGTTGAGCACCTCGACACCGCACTCCGAATAGCTGCAGAGGCCGGAATGCCGGTGTCATCCTCGTTTCTTGTCGGATTTCCGGGCGAGACCAAGGAGACTCTCGATGAGACAGCAAAGTTCATATTGCGAAACCGAGATCTCTACTGGGACGTTGGAATTGGGATCATTCGCCCGTTCGATGGTGCGCCGCTCGCGGCGCGAGATTGCAAGCGAGAGGACGGTGGCGCCACGGAAATCGCGTGCGAGGATCTGTGCGAGGACGACTTGTGCCGATTCATCGAACGGCATACGGGCGTTGTCAATTTCACGTTCTGAGGGATGGAATTATAACCCCAAGCAGGCTACCGGACCGCTCAAAGCCGAGTTCGACCAAGAGGGAGGCGAGTCGTGATTATCCTCGGGCTCAATGGTCTTTCACGGTGGGGGTTCCACGATCCAAGCGCGTGTATCCTCATCAATGGCAAGCTAGAGCACTTTGTAGAAGAGGAACGGTTGGCGCGTATCAAGCATGCTCCCGGCCGATCGCCCGCGCTGGCCGTCCGGGAGTGTCTGAATCTGTGCCAGGTCGATTGGGGCGAAATTGACAAGGTGGCCTTCGGGTGGGACCTTCCACGCTTTGCGCGACGAGCCGACCCTAGCCTAGATCCAAAAGACATCGGGCGCCTGTTGTTGAGAGACATAGGTGCGCCGGAGGGCTTTCCAGTAAAAAGATTGGTGTTTGTTTCTCATCATGAGGCACATGCTTGGGCCAGCCTCCCGCTGGCAGGTGGAATGCCGTCACTCGTCGTCGTCGTGGACGGCCAAGGTGAAACCGAATCCACATCCGTGTTCCGTGCGTCGGGTGGGCGGCTTGAATTGCTGGAGACGTACGATGCCAGGTTTTCTTTGGGCTATTTCTATGAAGCGGTAGCTTGGTATCTCGGTCTCGGTCTCGCTGGTACAGGGAAGCTCATGGGACTCGCGGCGTACGGTCCCGAAACATCGGAGTTGGTTTTTATTGAGAGCGAGAAATCATTAACCACGATTGTGCCGACTAACATCCTGGAATCCATGCCGGGGAGCTTTGATGACGCGCGAGCCGTTGTGGAGAGATTCTGGATCCCGTTTCTGCGGGACCGCTTTCCAGGGATCGACTCGTCTATCGAAGCTACACAGGCTCCATTCGCCCACCGTGATAATTTAGACAGCGTCAAGGAGGCGGTTCGTGCGGCGGCCTTCGCCCAGGCCAATGTAGAGTCCGCAGTGTGCACACTACTGGCCCGTCATTTGACCGGAGCCGACCGCGCGATTGTCCTTTCGGGAGGTGTTGCGCTAAATTGCCGATTAAACGGGCTTATCGCACGGCACTTCCCGGATCGCGCTGTACACATTTCTCCAACTCCGCATGATGCGGGGGCGGCACTAGGCGCCGCCATACGGGTCGCAATCGAATGCGAGTCGCAGCCGGTAAGCCTTGGAGAGTTTCCCTATACAGGCCGGGCATTTTCCGATGCCGAAGTAGCAGAAGCTCTCCGAACGACCGGGGTTACCGGAGTCAGAGTAGAGGACGTCGCTTCCGTTGCCGCCGATCTGATCTCGTCTGGCGCATGCATTGGATGGTTCCAGGGGGCTGCGGAGGTCGGCCCACGCGCGCTTGGCGGGCGAAGCATAATGGCGAGCGCAGCGTCTTCGGCGACGCGAGACCATCTCAATAGCCGGATTAAGGCGAGAGAGCGATGGCGTCCCTTCGGCCCCATGGTTCTCGGGGGGCATGAGGGGCGTCATTTCGGATGCTGTAGCGACGCGAGGTTTATGATTAAGTCCTTCCCAGTCAATCTTGTTAGCCGGTCAAGGCTCGGGGCTGTCGTGCACGTTGACGGGTCGACTCGTCCGCAAGTGGTTTACGCCGACGGGCCGGAACGTATGTGCGCGGCGTTGCTTAAAGCCGTTCAAGCACAGGTTGGCGATCCCTGGGTCCTCAATACGTCGTTTAATCGAGCGAACGAGCCCATTGTGTACACGCCGAGGGAAGCTATCCAGGCATTTCGCGCGATGCCTCTGGACGCTCTTGTCCTGGGTCAATGGCTTGTGCGTAGACCGAATCCAGAGCAGTCATGAAAGTAAGCATCATCATGCCCGCCTTTATGGCTGCTGAGACGATCAGGGACGCGATTGAGAGCGTGCTCGCTCAGAGCCATCAAGATTGGGAGCTGCTCATCGTTGACGACGGTTCAAGCGACGGAACAGCGGAAATCGCGAACGACTTCACTCGCCGTGACACAAGAATTCGCTGCCGAGCGCAGGACAATGCAGGTGTGAGCGCTGCTCGCAACGTGGCACTCGATGATGCAATTGGGGATGCCATCGCATACCTGGATGCGGACGATATCTACCTTTCTGACCATCTCGCTGTACGCGTTCGTCTCCTCGAGTTGGGGCACGAATTCGTCTTCGGTCCGGTATGGGAGTTGAAAGCCGGCCGTCGCAGTGTTTTCCACGGTTCGCTCTTTGGAGAAAATACTGATTGCGTGCTTCCGCTAATGGTAATGCATGTGCGTCGTTGCGTGGAGAAAACTAGATTCGACCCCGATCTCGTCTTTGAGGAAGATCTCGACCTCTGGCGGCGCCTAACCATGTTGCATTCTCTTTTCCAGTTCTCAGATCCCGTCACCGCCGAATACAGAGTCCATGACAGTGCCACGCACGTACTGTACGAGCGCGGAGGTGAAGCCGCCATCCACGCCTTTCGGCGGGCAAATGCCCGAAAACCACAATGACATTCCTTGCTAATGTTGTCATCGAGCCGGACCTTTGTAACCTGCGGTGCCGATATTGCTGGATCGGTGAAGCCGAGACTGTCGTCCGGCGGGGGGCAAATTTGATCCGGCGTCCGCGCGACGGAAGCCGAGCCCCTAGTCGCAAGCCAGTTGAGGAACTGGTCCGCGACTTGGATGCACTCCTAGGCACGGTTCGGTCACAAGTCTTAAAGCTATCTGGGGGGGAGTTGCTCCTTGTACCGGAGATTCTCGAAGTCGCCCGTAGGTTGGCGCGGCGTTTCGGTCTTGTTCAGATCTTGACAAACGGCACCCTGATTGGAGACCGGGAACTTGATCAATTGGATCCCGCCATATTTACCTTCCAGCTTTCGCTCGATGGTCGCACGGCGTCATCTAACAGCCTTAGGTTTGGGCGACGAGCGGAAGAATTAACACGCAAAACGCTAGACACGCTGGAACGAATGCGGCGCGCGGGTTTCGAGGTAGAGGTTAATTGCGTCATCACGCCGGTAAACATTTGTGAATTCCTGCCCTTCGCACGTTACTTAGCAGAGAATCATGATGGCGTTACAGTTTTTCCGTTCCCTGCACGATTCACCGGGGAAGAACATCGGCTATTCACTACCCGACATCTTGCCGCACTCAACGACATAGTAGAAGCGAGTACGAAGCTTCCTGATACCCTCCCGCCACGTGCGTACTGCGAAGCGCTGCGTACCGCAGTGCAACAGGGGAAGCAGATTAAATGCTGGCTCCCGACGTTTATTCAGAGCTCTGACGAACAGGGAAATCTTGAGCTATGCCCGTGCGGAAATCTGGGCCAGATTGGAAATTTGCACAGTGACTCAGGTTTGATCGCTTGTCCCTCAGTGGATGATCAACGCGTCAGAGCCATCCTTGAGTGGAGGCACAAGAAATGCCGCCAGTGCTTTACTCACTTTGATCTGCTAAATTTGTATTTTGCTGGGCAAGTAACTGATGTCGAAATGCGACGATCTGGAGTGTTTAGGCACCTACCGACTTTTGAGGCCATTCGGCTTGAGAGAATTCGAATAGTAGGCAGCCGTCACTTCGGAGGCGCGGTTCGTGTAGAGGGGGACTAATAACGATGCTCTCTGAGAATCGAACAATGAATGAAGATGCCGTAATGGAGTGTATTGAGGCGACCGGAACGCTCCATATGGATCATTACGGTGGGCGTCTCCCCTTCGTTTGCGCAGGTGCGGGACCTGGCTATCTTGAATTGGTTCGGATTGAAGCAGGGCGCGTTGGGAGGAGGTTCCGCGTTGTAGATGCGGGATCGACATATGGCACAACCAGTCTCGGGGTCGCACATCCGGCCTTACTCAGCTCCATCACCGACGTGCTAGAATTTGGTGCCGCGACAGACGAACTGGTTGTACCGGAACGCTCACGGATGCTCATCGACCTACTCGGTAAGGAAGGCTATTGGGCCAGCCAATTTCCGTTTGGAGAGTATCATGCATCGGGACGTAATTCCGGTTCGGAGGGCGTGGAACTGGCACTAGCGATTGTCGGCGCATATCTTGAGAATCGAGGTTCATCGGAGCGATCCCGTCGCGACACGGTTCTCGTCTTCGAGGGGGCATGGCACGGCTGGACGAGCGGCGCAGCCGCGCTCGCCCGCCCAAGTCGGGGTGGGGCATTCGGACGGATGACGATCCCGTTCGGAAATGAGGAGGTGCTGGAGAGGGCATTTTCCGAGGCCGGTAACAGACTGGCCGCCGTGTTTGTTGAGCCAATTCAGGGGGATGCAGGTATTATCGTGCCGCCTTCCGGCTACCTTCGTTCTCTAGCGGCGTACTGTGCAAAATATGGGGCGCTCCTCGTCGCTGATGAGACGCTCACGTACGCGCGTACAGGGGACTTCTTCGGCATGCGCGACGAACAGGGGCCTGTCCCGTCAGACATCACCATCGTCGGAAAGGCGCTGGGAGCGGGGATTATTCCAACTTCGATTGTGATCGCTCGGCGACATCTTGGGCCGCGCGCAGGAGCCGCTGTTGCGACGTTCGATCTCCGTGCCTTCGATTGTCGCGTGATTCGCACGGTCGCCCGGACCATCGCCGAATCGAGGTTACATGAGCACGTCAGCAATCTCGGCACGATTCTTTCGCGCGGGCTCACGGAAATCGTCGCGCGGAGGCCATCAATATTCCGTGAAACGCGTGGAGTTGGATTCCTGCACGGGCTGGAATTGCAGCCGAAGGTGGCCGAGGTGGCGGAGTGTTTCCGCACTCACCTTATCGAGGAGGGAGTCTACCTGGAGATAATGTTGGGGGCGGGTGAGCGGTCGTGTGGTGCAAGGGCAATAGGGCGCACGCTTCGCGTGGCGCCACCGCTTGTGACGACAATTGAGCAAATTGAAACGATCTTCGACAGGATAGAGGCTGGCGCGCGGAGTTTCAGAGTACCACTACATGCCAGCAAACGGAGCCGTAAATGAGCTTAAGCGTACTTCACCCCGGAAACAGGGGCATCACTTGGTGTGACGTCGAAAGCTCGCGGTTTTTCGTTAGGTCGGACAACGGGCCCGCTTCGAGCTTCGCTGAAAACCGCGCCAAGCATCTTCTCTTTCCGCTCGAATCGTTCTCGGGAGGTGAGCTCCGCCTCGAAGCTAAGCCAATTATCCAAGATCGAGGGGCGCGCCATCTAGTACTCTTTCCCGACCGTCCCGGCTGGATTGGCCTAGAAGGTGATGTCGAGTCGCTGTTCAATTTACTCGAAAATGGCTGCTCTCTTGCACGGCTTTCCTCCCTGGCTTGGGAGGATGGCGATAACCTACGCATATTCGTTGCGAGCCTCTACGCAAAGGGCGTTCTCTCGTACGCCGGAGTTTGCGCGCCAAGGCGCGAGTCACCCCGCCTGTTCCGGTCTGACGAGATGGCTCTGGTGGAACTCACGAGGGGCTGCAACATCCGGTGTAAGCACTGCTTCAATTTCTCTACGCGGCCTCTTTGCAATGAGCTAGGCTTCGAGGAAGTCTGTACTCTCGTTGACCGCATTATCGACGCGCGAGGGGATGAGACATTCGACGACAAAACATTAGCTCTGTCAGGTGGAGAGCCGCTGCTCCACCCGGACCTCTTCAGGATCGTGGACTATGTGAATCAGGCAGGGTATTGTGCCGAGATACTGACGAACGGCTTACTCCTTGACGCCACATCAATAGAGCGGCTGCGGACCCGTAATGTACGGATCCGAGTCTCGCTCGATGGCTGCACCAAGGACTCACACGAATGGATGCGAGGGAGGGACACTTTCAGGCCCACAGTGGCCGCGATCAAAGCGGCTTGCGCTGCGGGTCTCGACGTTGGGATTACGACTTCCGTGTCGAGCCACAACCTTGGTGAAATCGAGGAGATCGTCGACCTCGTCGACCTGCTCGGTGTTCGGTTTTTCCAGTTCATCATTGTCAACCATCTCGGCAGGGCAGCGCGGCGCGATATGTTTGCCCAAGGGCACTCGCGGCTTTACGAGATTTTGCTCGATCTAGCGCATCGGCGGCCAAGCTTCCGTGACGCGTTGCGGGATTCAACACTCGGCAACCTAATCGCCTGCTCCGTTGCTGGGCTCTATTTCCACCACTGCGGCCTGGGATTTCAGAAGAACTACTACGTCCAAGCGGACGGCGACGTGTTTCCGTGTAGAGCGACCATTCGGCCAGAATTTAAGATTGGCAATGTCCGCGATCCGTCATTCGAATCATTTGATCAGTTCCAGCATCAGTTACTTCAATCGTTTCGCGCTGCTGGGGTCGATGACTTAAATCAAACGTGCGCGACATGTGAGCACCGGTATTCGTGTGCAGGCGATTGTCGCGGTGAAACCTATCAAACCACAGGGAGCTTTTCTGTGCCGCATCCGAGTTGCGCGGATCTCCGCGCAAGCTTCTACACCGTGCTTTGGGCAGCGATCGACGACCCTAATCTCTACTTCGATAAGACCGAGGCTTTCTACCGGCGAACGGGGATCCGTGACGCCATTTCGCAGGTCCTGTCTACCCCAACTTGAACAGTGCCCGAGAAAAAGCTGTTCTGTAACAGACTGTTACGGAGTGGCACGGGTTTGTTAGCACTACATTCCGGGGTGGCGGGGTTTCAGGTGGGGGTTTCGTGGTGG